>JBDHMR010000485.1:0-2341 GCA_039656035.1 Gemmatimonadota bacterium | reverse complement strand
GGCTTGGGGCTGATCGTCGTCATCAGTGGAGCGAGCGTGCTCGGATTGGTGCTCGCCCGGTTGTTGTTGCCTTATCCCTACATTTTCCTGCTGGTCGCGTTCCTGGTGTTGTTCCGCATCTTCAACCTGAAGGCCGGCGGTGGATCCCCACTGGTGGTGGTCTTCCTGCTCATCGGAATTACGGTCATTCCCATTGTGGCACTCGAGTCGATGGCGTTGGGCACGGCCATCGCCAAGGCTCTGGCAGCCGGATCGGTGATGGTGATAGGGACGGTATTCTTGACCTACGGACTCATGCCGGACCTTCCGGAATGGCAGGCGAAGGTCGCCGCCGCCGCCGCCGCGGCGCCAGTGCCCTCGCTGTCAGAACAAGCTCGAACCGCCATGCTCAGCACCGGAGTGGTCTTCCCCGTCTTCACCGCGTTCTACATGTTCGGCATGGCCAGTTCGCTGCTGATCCTGGTGTTCATCGCGATGCTGTCGCTGGTGCCCAGCTTTACGGCGGGTAAGGTCGCTGGGCAAGCGATGATCAAAGGGAACTTGATCGGCGGCCTGGGCTCACTGGTGTTCTACAACATGCTCATCGTCTATCCATCGTTCGTTTTCTTTTTGCCGATGACCTTCGCCACCGGATTGATATTCGGACGCAAGATCTATTCGGGTCGTCCCTCTGCTCCGCTGTTCGCCACCGGGTTCAATACGGTCATGCTCATGGTCGGCATGAGCGTGGCGTTCGAGGGTACCGAGGCGATGGCCAAGTTCTACACCCGCATCTTCCAAATCATGTTGGCTGTCGGCTACGTGGTGGCCATGTTCTGGTTTCTCGAGCTGCTGGCCCGAAAGAGGGCAACGCCATGAAGACAAGGCTCCGCGCTGCGTTGCTGGCGACTGTCGCTGCGCTGATGGGGGGCGCCTGCAAGCAGGGCCCCGATTACACCCCGACGCCAGTGGCCGAGTTCGAACAGTTCCGCGACTCGACCGTCACGGCGGAATCGATCGCCAACCTCACGTGGTGGGAGTTATTCGCCGACACTACGCTGCAGCAGCTCATCGAGGTGGCCGTAGAGAACAATCGGGATCTCCGGGTTGCGCTGGCACGCATCGCCGAGGCTAGGGCCCAGGCCGGTTTCGTACGGGCCGACCTATATCCGCGGGTCGACCTGGTCGGTGGCGCTGACGTGACGGAAGTCTTCAACAGCGACGGCACACAGGTTCCGGTCCGCGATGCCTTCCTGGCGGCGGACATGTTCTGGGAGATAGACCTGTGGGGTCGCATCCGCCGGTCCAACGAAGCTGCGGTGCAGGAACTGATGGCCTCCGAAGAGGCCTATCGTTCCATTACTCTGACACTGGTATCGGATCTCGCCGGTCTCTATCTCCTCCTCCGCGACCTCGATGCCCGGCTGGAGATCTCCGAGCAGACCGTCGTCGCGCGGAAGGATGCGGTCGGCATTCTCCAGGCCCGGTTCGATGCCGGCGTCATAACCGAGGTGGACGTCAACCAGGCCGAGATCGAGCTGGCTGATGCCGAGGCCGCAGTCGAGGTGTTCACGCGGCTCCGGGTCCAGGCTGAGAATGCCATCAGTGTGCTCATGGGACATACGCCGGCAGAGATTAGCCGCGGTCTTTCCCTGAAGCAGCAGACGCTTCCGCCGGAGATCCCTGTGGGGCTACCGTCTGATCTGGTGCGCCGGCGGCCCGATATCCTCGAGGCCGAGCGCCGGCTGGCGGCCCAGACGGCCCGGATAGGTGCGGCGGAGGCGCTCAAGTACCCGACGCTGTCGTTGACCGGCACCGCTGGGCTGTCGGACGACTTCACCAGCGGCGGTCTCACCTCCGCCATCCTCGGCATCGGGGCCGGCCTGGTCGGCCCGATATTCAACGCCGGCCGGAACCAGCGTCGCGTCGACATCGAGGTAGCCCGGACGGAACAACTCCTCAACGTCTACCAGCAGACCATCCTCACCGCGTTCCAGGAAGTGGAAGACGCCGTGGTGGCGGTGTACACCTACCGGGCCGAGCCTGAATCGAGGCAACGCCAGGTGGAAGCGGCGCCGAACGCCAACGCCCTGTCGTGGGCCCGCTACCACGGCGGGCTCACCAGCTACCTCGAAGTGCTGGATCTGCAACGGTCGCTCTTTTCCGCTCAGCTGGCCGAATCGGAAACGTTTCAGTTGCGGCTCTCGTCGACGGTCGAGCTCTACAAGGCGCTCGGCGGGGGCTGGCCGGTGAGGGATAGTTTGTGGGCGGTGGCGGATTCGCTTCCGTAGCGGGAACGGCGAGTCATAGGTGATTGGTGGTTGGTGACTTGTGATGTGTGATGTGGCCCCCCTCACACATT
>JBDHMR010000484.1:0-2344 GCA_039656035.1 Gemmatimonadota bacterium | reverse complement strand
GCATCGGTTCTCTCCCGTAGGGAATGTCCGTCTCGTGCCCCTGGCCACCCGACCGAGGGCAGGATAGAATGTACCTCTATGTGGAGCGCATGGAAGTACACTCCAGCTACGTCTCAGGTCGCATCAAACAACTTCCCTTCACGTGATCTGAGTGGTAGGATTTCACCGTATTCCCAGTGATTCTTCCCCACCGAGGCCTCGGTCCCATGAGTATCTATCCAGCTCAGCACCCGCGGCCTTTGGCCGCTCTATTTCTTGCCGTCGCTGCTTCAGGCCTGCTCGCCGGCTGTGGCGGCCAGGCACCGGCCGAGGACGGCGAATGGCTGCCCTCAGCCCTGGCGGACGACGCCGGCGACATGCCCGAGGGCAGGGAAGTCGTCCAACGGATGGTCGACTTCATGAGCGGTTATCCGGAATTGGCCTTCGAGGCACGGGTGACCTGGGAATCGGTCCAGGAGTCTGGCCAGAAACTGCATTTCGACATGTTGCAGCGGGTAGCCATCCGCAAGCCGGACCAGATCTTCTGGGTCACGCTAAGGGATGACGCCACGGTAGATTCGGCCTGGTACGACGACGGCCGCTTCAGCATGATCCGCCAACCGGACAACATCTGGGGTCAGATTCGCATTCCAGGCGCCATCCCCGAAATGGTCGAGGAGTTGGTAGACAATTACATGGTCGACGTCCCATTTCCTGACATTCTCGGCGGCGATCCCCAGAAAGTCTGGCTCGGCGACGACGTCACGTCGGTCTGGTATGTCGGGGAGGCATGGGTCAATGGCCGGTGGACCGATCACGTCGCCATCCGCCGGCCCGGAGCGGACATCCAGATCTGGGTCCAGCAGGGCGATCCGTTCCCGGCCAAGCTAGCCATCGTGTTCATCGAGGATGAAGGCATGCCGGCCTACATTGCCCGGTTCAGCAAGTGGTTCACCATGTTGCCGGCCGACCCGACACTGTTCCAATTCACCCCACCACCGGAGGCGGAACGGATCGACGTCGTTCCGGTGATCCGCCCATGACCACCGCACGCAAGAAGTATTTCATGAAACGTTCGTCCGCGCGCGTGCTCATCTACCTGGTGCTGGGCGCCTTGATAGCGGGCGGTCCCGTGCTCGAAGTGGAAGCACAGCGACGCGGCGGCGGTGGCGGAGGAGGCCGCTCTTCCCGGTCGAGTTCCAACGTCAATCGTGGGGGTTCGGCCCGATCGGGGTCGTCCAACCGATCGTCGTCTGGCAACCGTTCCTCATCCGGCAACCGCTCGTCGTCAAACCGAAACACTCGACCGGCCAACCAACCCAGTGCCGGCCGAGGATCTGCCGGACGCCACACAGGTCGAGCCGGCGGGCGCCGCACAGCCGCCAGGCGACGTCCGACTGCCCGTCACGGACGGCGTCACCGCGCCCGTCGGGTCCACCACTCGCGCCGCTGGCGGGGAGGCGTCTGGCGCCATCATCGCTACTGGCGTCACCGTCGGTGGTACGGCGGCTTCTGGGTGGGCCGGTTCATCATCAGGTGGGCCACATTCTCCGCCATCGCCAATTCGTCTTCCTCGACGACCGTGGTGGTCTACAGCACCAGCTACGTGCACTACAACCCGTGGTACCGGCCGGTCCTGTACGAAGGCGAAGAGGGCCACGTGCTCACCGCACCCCCGGTTGGCTACCAGGCCGACGCTTTGCCGGAAGGGGGCGAGACGGTCACCGTCGATGGCCAGACATACACGTACGCCGATTGGGGATTCTGGCAACCATCCGGCGGTGGCTACGTGGTGGTCGACCCCCCGGTAGGCGCCGAAGTGAGTACTCTCCCCGATTCCGCCGTGGCCCACGACGATGAAGGGGACGAGCCGCTCTATCAGTTCGATCGGTCGTACTACACCAAGTCGACCAACGACGCGGGCCGGACGGTCTACCTGGTGGAACCACAGCCGCCTGCCGAAGAGATCGACTCCATCCCGGCGGGCTCGGTCAGCTTCGTGGCCGATGATGAGACGTACTACTACGTCGATTTCAATTTCTACGTGGCCTACGACGAGGACGGCGAGACCGGCTACGTCAATGGCGAGCCCGACATCGGTGCCCAGGTTAACACACTGCCTGCGGGGACCACCGAAATCGAATACGATGAAATCACCTATCATCAATTCGACACGGTGTTCTTCGAAGAGGTGGAGGACGAGAGTGGGACCGCGTTCTACGAGGTGATTGATTCGCCGGGGGATGATGAGGTGACGGAGGTGGATGCGAGCTGAGGGAATCTCGAATATCGAATGCCAGGAATATCGAATATCGAAGTGAAGTTCGATCTTACAACTTCACTTCGATATTCGATATTCGCGGCG
>JBDHMR010000483.1:0-3841 GCA_039656035.1 Gemmatimonadota bacterium | reverse complement strand
CGCGCCACGACGGCGGCGTGAGAGGTCATCCCGCCGCGGGCGGTGAGAATAGCCTTGGCCGCGACCATGCCATGGAAATCTTCAGGATTGGTCTCTCGCCGAATCAGGATGACCTCGGCGCCATCCCGGGCCAGTGTCTCCGCCTCGTCTGCGTCGAACACCGCCGTGCCGCTGGCGGCCCCGGGCGAGGCCGGGAGGCCCGTCGTCAGAAGATCGAGCGTGGCCTTGGAGTCTATTCTGGGGTGCAACAGTTGATCGAGGTCGTTTGGCGGAATGCGGGCCACGGCCTCTTCTTGGGTGATGGATCCCTCGTCCACCATGTCGCAGGCGATCTTGATCGCCGCCTGACCGCTGCGCTGCCCGCGGCGAGTCTGCAACATGTATAGCTTGCCACGCTCGATGGTGAACTCCATGTCCTGGACATCACGGAAATGCCGCTCGAGGGTGACGGCCATTTGCTGAAGTTCGCCGAACACCTGAGGCATTGTTTCCCCCAGAGTGGCGATGGGCTCCGGGTCCCGGATTCCAGCGACGACGTCCTCGCCCTGGGCGTTGATCAGGTATTCGCCGTACAACTCGGCTGCACCCGTGGAGGGATCGCGCGTGAAGGCAACGCCGGTCCCTGAATCCTCGCCGATGTTACCGAACACCATCGTCTGAATATTGACGGCCGTTCCCAACGTATCGGGGATGTCGTGGAGTTTGCGGTAGTCCACGGCGCGTTTGGTATGCCAGCTGCCGAACACGGCGGCGATCGCGCCCCACAGCTGCTCTATCGGATCGTCGGGAAAGGGGCGTCCGGTTTCTCTTTCCACGTGAGCCTTGAAGTCCGACACGACCTGCCGCAGGGCCTCGATCGGGAGGTCGATGACCCTGGCAACACCCGCGTCCGCTCTATGTTGCTCGAGGACGATATCGAACGCTTTCTTGGGGAGGCCGTCTACCACCGAGCCGTACATCTGGATAAACCGTCGGTAGCTGTCCCAGGCAAATTGCTGGTTGCCACTTTGTGCTTCCAGGCTGGCCACCGTGACGTCGTTGAGCCCCAGGTTGAGGATCGTTTCCATCATTCCCGGCATGGATACCGCGGCTCCGGAGCGAACCGAGACCAGCAGGGGCGCCTCGCTGCCTCCGAACTGGCGTCCGGTGGCTGCCTCGAGCCTCTGCAGCGCCGTTTCGACTTGGGCGCGAAGCCTGGGTGGGAACTGTCCAGCTTCGAGGTAGGTGTGGCACACCGTTGAAGAGATGGTGAATCCGGCTGGTACGGGAATGCCCAGGTTGGTCATCTCCGCCAGCGAGGCGCCCTTGCCGCCAAGGACGTCCTTCATGGCTGAAGTGCCGTCGGCGCGGCCCTGTCCGAAGAAATAGACCAGAGGCTGGCTGTAGGAGTCGGTCATGAGTGCGTCGCGGTTACAGGGTCGGCGTGGCGCAAGAGGACGAGTTGCTCGGGGTCCTCATCGGTCGGATAGTGCCCGGAGAAACACGCATGGCAAAACGTCGAGTGACAGATAGCCCAATGAATCCACCCCGAGGAATTGGCGTATTTCTTCCTGACTGTGCGTGCTGGCGATCAGTTCGTCGGCATTGGTGGTATCGATGCCGTAGAGGCACGGGCCGGTGATCGGTGGCGAGGCCAGGCGCAGATGGACTTCGCGTGCACCGGCTGCGCGGATCATCCGGACGAGGCCCTTGCTGGTGGTGCCGCGGACCAGGCTGTCGTCCACCACGACCACCGACTGGCCCTCGATGACGTCGCGGACGGGATTGAACTTGATCTTTACTTTGGCGACTCGAACGGCTTGCGATGGATGGATGAACGTGCGGCCGACATAGTGGTTTCGGATCAGGCCGTGTTCGAGCTTGATGCCTGCTTCGTCGGCAAAGCCAAGTGCCATCGCGTTGGAGCTGTCCGGAACGCTGAAGACGACGTCACCACTGGGCGCCGGATGCTCTCGTGCCAGCCTTCGGCCGAGTTCACGCCGGACGCGGTCGACCGATTCCCCGAACACGGTGCTGTCCGGGCGCGAAAAATAGACCAACTCGAACACGCAACGGGTGACCGGTCTGGGAGACAGCGGCCGCAGCTGGATAGCGTTGCCGTCGAGGAAGTGGAGGAATTCACCCGGCTGGATTTCGGTAATGTCGGTGGCGCCAAGCAGGTCCAGGGCACAGGTCTCGGACGCTACGGCGATGCCTTTACCGACACGGCCGTAGGACAAGGGACGGAATCCGCGGCCATCCACCACGGCGTAGATCGAGCGCCCGACACCGATGATCAGGCTATAGGCTCCCTCGAGGCGCTCGAGCGCGCTGCGGATTTGCTGCTCGGGGGCCAGCGCCTCGGAGCGGGCGATGAGATGCACCAGAACCTCGCTGTCCGCCGAGGAGGTAAACAGCGACCCACGGTTCACGAGCTCGTGTTTGATTTCGGCGGCGTTGGTCAGGTTACCGTTGTGGGCCACCGACAGGGGGCCGCCGCGGTAGTTGACCAGATAGGGCTGGGCGTTGGCCAGGACAGTACTACCGGTGGTGGAGTACCGCGTGTGGCCCACCGCCACGTCACCCACCAGCTTCTCCAGGTTCTCGTCATCGAATGTCTCAGACACGAGGCCCATGCCGATGTGTGAGCGAGCGACTCCGTCCTCATCGATAGTCACGATGCCGGCGCTCTCCTGGCCGCGGTGCTGCAGTGCGTACAATCCGAGGTAGGCCAGCCGCGCCGCGTTGGGGACTCCCGAAATACCGATGATACCGCACATGTGAGCTCAGGCTCCTTGAGATTGGTTGGCTTGAATCCGCCCCATTCGGCGCGGAATGGCATCGAAGTAACGCCGTCGCAGCTCGGAGCTGGGCCAGCGCAGTTTTTCTTGGTCGAGGTTGACTTCGACGGCTGCTCCCGGATCGCCGACCGTGCCAATCCGGCGGTACGGCACGCCATGATCCTCCGCCAGCGCTGTCAATGCGTCAGCAACGTCCTGGGGGCAGGAAAGCACTGCCCGGGCGCCGTCTTCGCCATACAACAAGGCTGGAGCGTCCACGTCCGGTGCGTACCCTGTCAAGTCGACCGAGACTCCCATGGTGGAGTCGGCGTACGGGCCGCCGATAGCCGCCTCAGCCAGCGCCAGCAGCAGGCCGCCGTCGGAACAGTCGTGAGCGGACGCCAGCAACCCGGTTGCCGCAGCCGCCTGAAGGAAGCGCTGCAGGCGGGATTCGGCCTCGAGGTCAACCGGCGGGGGAGCGCCTCCCACGAACCCGTGGATCTCCGCCCAGTAGGCTGAACCGCCCAGGTGGCCCGTGGTAGTGCCGACCATGAAGACGGCATCCCTCGCAGAGTGGAAGTGGCTCGGTACCCTGTGACTCAGCTTGTGAAGCAGGCCGACCATACCGACCGCCGGAGTAGGGGCGATGGCGCCGGTTGGGCTCTCGTTGTAGAAGGAGACGTTGCCCCCGGTGACCGGGGTATCGAAAGCCCGGCACGCATCTCCGATTCCGCGGCACGCTTCGCGAAACTGGAAAAACACTTCGGGTTTTTCCGGGTTGCCAAAATTGAGGCAGTCGGTGACGCCGAGCGGTTGGGCGCCGGTGCAGGCAATGTTCCTGGCCGCCTCGGCGACCGCGGCCTTGCCTCCCTCGTAGGGATCGAGCATGACATACCGGGCATTGCAGTCGACCGTCACTGCCAAGCCAAAATCGGTGGTCTCGACCCGGAGGACGCCGGCATCCCCTCCGGGGGCAATGGCCGTGCCGGCTTGTACCGTGGAGTCATACTGTTGGAACACCCACCGTTTTGAGGCGAGCGTCGGCGTGTCTAGCAGCACCTCGAGCGAACGATGGAGGCCAG
>JBDHMR010000482.1:0-2620 GCA_039656035.1 Gemmatimonadota bacterium | reverse complement strand
AACTACGGTCCGCTCGACCGGGCAGTCGGTTCGCGCCTGGCGTCATCCGCTGCGCGATTCGTGTTCGCGGTCTTCCCCGGCATCGACGGGGTGAGCCATGCTCGCTTTCCCGAACACCCGAGCGTGCTGGATCTCTATCGCGCGGCCGATCGTGACTTGGGCCGATACCTGAAGAACGTAGGGGCGGGTCCAGATCACCTGGTGATCCTGGTAAGCGATCACGGATTCAGTCGTGTGGCCCATCATCTCGACCTGGCAAGAGTGCTCGAACGGATGGGTATCGCCACCATGCGTCATCCCAAGCTGTGGCGGAAAAATCCTCGCGCGGCGGTAATGGTCTCGGGCAACTCGGCCGCCCACGTCTATCTGGCTCCAGGACATAGGGGCGGTCACCGCTGGTCGGTTCCGGAGATCGAAGCTGGTGCCGTCTCCGGCATTCCCCGATACCTGGTTGACCACCTGGCCGACCTGCATGGTATCGACTTCGTGGCAGGGGTCGACGATGGTGGCGTGTTGGTGACCAGCGCGGCAGGGCGCGCGCGGATTCATCAGTCCGGTGAGATGATCACCTACCGGCCCGAAACCGCGGACGTCTTCGGATACGGCCCTGGGGTACGCACCGACGACGCCGATGGTTGGTTGCGGACGAGCATAGACGGCTCTCATCCCGATGCCCCGGTGCAGCTCCTGCAAATATTCTCGACCGCACGTTCGGGAGACTTGGTCGTATCGGCCGCCCCGGGGTTCGATCTGCGCGATGAGTGGGAGATTCCGGAATTGCGTGCCGGTCACGGGAGCTTGCTGGCCGATCACATGCTTTGTCTGTCGGCAATCAGCAAGCCGGTCCGGGGACCCATGCGCTCTGTCGATGTGTTCCCCATGGTGCTGGACCACCTGGGACACCCGGTGCCGGCGAACATCGACGGGATGCTCCGTGAATCGCCTGCGCTGGGCTCGGACGTCTTGACCGTTAAGGGAGAGGTGTCATGACCGCGGTTACCTGTCCCCTTCCAGCAGAGACGTGGTGGAGGAAACTGACCAGGCCACGGGGCGATGTGGTGTGGGACGGCATGGTGCGCGGTACCGGCGTCGTCGGGTTGGTGGCCATCGGCGCGATGGCATTGGTGCCCAACACCGTCCCCCTGGTAGGGTTCATGGTGGTGACCGTGTGGCTCAACAGCCCGGTGGGTGTGTTTCTCCCTGCCATGTATGAGCCCGTCCTGATGCTGTTCGGCCGGCTGTACGCCCCTCTTCTCATCGGATTCCTGGGAGCGCTGGGGACGGTGTATGTGGAATACCTGAACTATCGCCTGCACGGCAGGGTGTTGGCATCGAAACGGCTTCAGGGATTCACCAATGGACAAACAGCCAATCTGGTGAGCGCGTGGTTTAGCAAGGCTCCGTTCTTTACCATCTGGTTCGTCAGTATTTCTCCGATACCCTATTGGTTGGTCAGGATCCTTTCCCCCTTGGCTCGGTACCCCGCCGGCAAACACCTGTTGGCGACCTTCCTTGGCCGATTCCCGAAGCTGTGCTTCTTCGCGGCGCTCGGCGCCGCATGGACGGTGGATCTGGGGTTGTTGTCCGTCCTGTTGGCTCTGGCAGTGATAGCGGTATACGCGGTGTTGTTTGTTGTGCGAAAGAGCAGGAAGGCCAGGGATAATGCCACGAATATTGAATGCCACGGGAACATTGAATAATGAATATTGGGCGAGCGTCCTTCACCTCACTATTCGATATTCCCGTGGTATTCAATATTCCTGGCATTCCTATAGACCAGTTCGAACGGCGTCCGCTCGACCAGACTTTGGAACCAGCCTTGAGCTTCGTCCGTCCGCCCCAGCGCCAGCAACGCCTGTCCTCGCAGGTATCGCTCGAACGCCTGACAGTAGAATGGCGAAGCCACGGCGTGTTGAAACCACACCGATGGGCGTTGAGCCTCGAGCAGCGCCAGGGCCTTGGCGTGATCACCGCGCGCCGAGGCGACCCGGGCGTTGGAGCCGGCGATCAGTGAGGCCACCACGGCCGCGGCATCCTCGGGTACGGTTTCGTCTTCCAGGGCGGCAGCGTGATGGCTGGCGGTGTCGAGGTCTCCCAAACGCGCCGCCAACAGCGCCAACAGGTAGTGTCTAAGGTGAGAGTGCAGTCCGTTGTGCAACATGAGGGGAAAATCAGCGGCCAAGTGCGCGGTTGACGGATCCCACGCCTCGATTTCCGTGGCTGTCTGCTCTTCCACGTCCACGAACGGCAGCGCCGCGAACAATCCCCGCACTTCCAGCGCCCAGGCCGATCCCGTTCCATCTACTCGGTCCAGCTCGGCCATGGCCTCGTTCCACCCGCCGTCCCTGAGTGCCAGGTGGGCACGGATGATGTGAACCAGCGCTTGCAGCTCGGTCGACCGGGCCACAGCCAGGAATGCGTCGGCAAAGCGACCCGTCCCTGCGTCGTTACCGGCGTAGAGCGCCACGTCGGCGAATGCCACGGCGATGGTCAGCGCCCGGGCGTCTTTCAATTCTTCCATTACCTCGCTCTGGAGGTCTTCGTCTTCCAAGGCGAAGGCCCGGAGCGCCCGAATGGGGAGCGTCGGTGCGCCCGCCGGGCTCAATAATTCGATCCGGCG
>JBDHMR010000481.1:0-2352 GCA_039656035.1 Gemmatimonadota bacterium | reverse complement strand
TCAATTCCAAGTGAGCGCCCCAGTGGTAGCGGACTCTCTGTCCGTGTCCCAGTCCGCAACCTGCCAAGGCCCCTGCCATCCCAAGCGGGTCGATCTGGCCGTGTTGCAGGTGATCTTCGTCAATTACCTGGTCGGCACGTTCAACCGCTTCCTCAGGAACGAACCGTTCACCTACGTCGGACCCGAAGTCTGGGCCACCAACATAAGGGAAGGGTTCAACTGGGACGACAACAACTTCCAGACAAACCAATTCGCCCACCCGTTTCACGGCAGCATCTACTTTGGCGCCGGCCGTTCCAACGGGCTTGATTTTTGGGAATCGATCCCGCTCACCGCCGGGGGCAGCTTGATGTGGGAGTACCTGGGCGAGTCCCACCGGCCGGCGTTCAACGACTGGATCGCCACCACCATGGGCGGCGTCGCGCTCGGTGAATCCTTCTACCGTCTCTCGTCGCTGGTACTCAACAACGAGTCGACCGGAACGACGCGGGCGCTCAAGGAAATCGCCGGCACACTCATCAGTCCCATGCGCGGGTTCAACCGTCTCATGCGTGGGGATGTCAGCTACATCGGCCCCAGCGACTTCGAGCGCGACCCCGGATTCTTGGGGATCAGAATCGATGCCGGCGCCCGGGCCATCGGTGAGGGTGAGTCCCTCGAGAATGGCCAGACACACGGGTTCTTCTCGCTCGATCTTGAGTACGGCGACATGTTCGCCAAGGACTACCGCAAGCCGTTCGACAACTTCCGCTTCTCCGTTCAGCTGAATGGACGAAACGAGCAGGTGATCGGCCGACTCCAAGTCGAAGGGGTGCTGTATTCTTCGGAATTGACCCGCACGACCAAGCACTTGTTCAGAGTGTGGCACAACTACGATTACATAAACAACGACGCGCTTGAGTTCGGCCGCAACGGCGTGACCCTGGGTGTCAATTCGCGGTTCCCGGTGTCCGACAAGCTCGAGGTGCGAACGACGCTGGGCGGCAACATCATCGTGCTCGGCGGCATCAACTCCGAGTTCGTCGGGGTCCAGGACCGCAGTTACGACTTCGGGCCCGGTGTCGGAGTTCAACTGCAAGCTCGCCTCGTCAAGTCGGGATCGCTGTTTCGCTACTTGGCAATCGGGTACAGCGCGGATTGGATACACACCGTGAGCGGCGCCGACGGTGAGCATTTGGCGCAATTCGCATTCATCAACAGCTCCATTCCCGTATGGGGCACGCTCGGGATAGGTGCCGACGCCAGCGTATCGCTCCGGAACAGTTACTTCAGGAAGTTCCCTGACGCCGACCAACGCAATCCCCAACTGAGGCTCTACCTCACATGGTGGCTCCGGTGAAACGGCCAATTCTATCACTGGCACGGACCAGATCGAGTCTGGCCGCGGCAGGCGGCGTGATCCTGCTGGCAGCAGTATTCGTCAACTCGGTCGAGGCCCAGGGCAGCGACCACCGCCGGGGATTCTGGGCCCAGGGTGGGGTGATGGCTGCAGCCAACCGTTCGGACTGCAGCAACTGCAATGACTTCGCTTGGGACGATGGCGTCGCGGCGTTTCTACGCGCCGGCGGAACGATCAGTCCCCATGTTCTGATGGGCGCCGAGGTATACGGCTTTCGGCAGACCGACGGAGAGGTGACCAAGACGGAGATCCAGGGTATCCTGGCGATCGCCTAGTGATATCCGTGGCTGCACCTGGGAGGTTTCGTCAAGGTAGGCATCGGCGTGGCGAACCTCGACCTGTTCGTCAGCACTACCGATGGTGGCAGCACGCAATCGTCCAAGACCGGCATGGCCATCTCTCTCGGTTTCGGTTGGGATATTCGAGTGACCAACGGCTTGTCGATTACGCCGGTGATCAACACCTACATCAATGCCGTCGGGGATCTGGACATTGAGCCCGTGGGTACGGCGGACAACGTGTTGACGACGTTGTTGACCGCGGGGGTGGGGGTGACGTTTCATTAGCAGGCGGTCAGGCGGTCAAGGCGGTAACAGGCGGTAAGGTTGTCAGGCGGTCGGAGGGTGCGGCCGCCTTTTGTGTTTTTCTTGCTCTCGAGGTGCTGTATTGCGGATGGTTCTATTGCGCGTGGGGTTCATCGTCATGGCGGGCGTGGTTGGTGGGCGCGGGTTGGTGGCCCAGGAGACGGTGACTATCGGTAGCTGGAATGTCGAGTGGCTGGGGACTCCGGCCATGCGGAATTCTGCTGCTCGCACTACGGAGCAGCTCGGGGCCATCGCGGCGGCGGCGGCGGATTTCCTGGACATCGAGGTGTTGGTGTTGGTGGAGATCAACACTCGGTCGGGCGAGTGGACGGTGATCAAGTCGATGTTGGCGGAACGCGGGTACGCCTT
>JBDHMR010000480.1:0-2366 GCA_039656035.1 Gemmatimonadota bacterium | reverse complement strand
TCCGGCGCATGCAGTCCGCCGACCCGATGAAGTACTCCTCATCGCCCCCATTGCGGAAGTAATACACCCTGGCGTGTTCCAGGAACCGCCCCACGATGCTGACGACCCGTACGTTCTCCGACAACCCGGGAATCCCGGGGCGTAGCCGGCACGAATCCCGGACCAGCAGGTCGACGTGGACTCCTGCCTGGGCCGCCTGGTACAAGGCCCGGGTGACGTCCGGGTCCTCCAGCGCGTTCATTTTAAACTGGATCAGGCCCTGTCCCTCACGCCGGTGCTTCTTGATTTCCCGTTCGATCTTCTCGAGCAGTGCGCGCTTGAAGATCTTGGGTGACGGCAAGAGTTTGTGGTATCGCCGGTTGGGTTTGAATCCTGTCGTCAGGTAGTTGAACAATTCGGTCAGGTCTTCACCGATTTGATCGTCGCAGGTGAACAAGCCGATGTCCGAATAAAGTCGAGCCGTCCCGGCGTGATAGTTCCCGGTGCCGACGTGAGTGTATCGCTTGATGCCATAATAGTCCTGGCGGACTATCAGGATGGCCTTGCAGTGGGTCTTGAGCCCTACGACACCGTAGGTCACGTGGATGCCCATTTCGCCCATACGGTTGGCCCACCGGATGTTGGCGGCTTCGTCGAACCGGGCCTTCAGTTCCATGACCACGGCCACCTGCTTGCCGTTGCGCGCCGCGTCGATGAGATATCCCAGCGCCTGGGAATCGTCCGACGTCCGGTAGAGGGTCATCTTTATGGCCCGCACCTTCGGGTCCCGGCTGGCCTCGCGCAGGAGTTGCTCCACCGACGTCTCGAAAGACTCGTATGGTTGGAACACCAGCACCGTCCCCGCGTCGCGAATCTTGTGGAAGATTGATCCCTCGCCGGTCAGCTTGGGATGGTCGACCGGATGGTGCGGTGGGTCCTTGAGGGCCGGGAAGTCGAGCGCTACGATGTCCCACAGGTCGGCCATCCCCATGAACCCGTCGACCTCGAATACGTCCGAAGCCTCGTCCAGTCCCAGCTCGGCTGCCAACATGCCGCGATGCTGCGGCAACATCCCCGAAGACACTTCCAATCGCACGATCGAGGCGAACCGTCGCATGCGCAGGCCGGTCTCGATCTGAGCCAGCAGATCGTCGGCTTCCTCTTCTTCCAGGTCGGTGTTGGCGTTGCGCGTGACGCGGAACAGATCACACCGCTCGATGTCCATCCCGGGGAAGATCAGGTCCAGGTTGTCCTTGATGATCTCTTCGACGCCGACATATCGGTTGGTTCCCTCGAGCTGCATGAACCGTGGCACGCCCGGGCCAACCGGGATCTTCAGCCGGGCTAGCGCCTCGATCGGCTCGTCGGGGTACCGCAGAGTGATCAGTAGATTCAGCGACAGGTTGGAGATGAAGGGGAACGGGTGAGCCGGGTCGGTGGCCTGTGGTGTTAGTAGCGGGTAGATGGTAGTCAGGAAACGCTCACGCAGTTGATCGCGTTCGTCATCGTTCAGCTGGTCGGTCGTCGTCAGCTCTATGTCGTGCTCCCGCAGTTCGTCTACGATCTGCAGGAAAACAGCTCGCTTGAGCTCCTCGAGGTCACGGACAACCGCGTGGCACTCCTCGATCTGTTGCTCGGGCGTGCGGCCATCTACCGTGAGATCCTGGACCCCGGCACCGACCTGCTGCTTCAGGCCGCCGATGCGCTTCATGAAGAACTCGTCCAGGTTCGAGCTGACGATGGTCACGAACTTCATTCGCTCCAGCAGTGGCGTTCGGGAGTCCTCTGCTTCGTGCAGCACCCGGTAGTTGAATCCTAGCCAGGTGAGTTCGCGGTTGAGGAAATAACCGGAATTCTCCAGATCGTGCACCCCGGCCTCGTCGGGAACCGGGATGGGGGTGAGGTCCGAAGGTGTGCGGGGCGTTTCCTCAGGCGCTGTGGCCTCTGCGCCGGTCCCATTTCCTTCCACCGCCTGCTCGCGCGTCTTTCGGCGGCGTTTGCGACTACGGGGCTGGGTAGCCGGAAGGCTCTCCTCGATCACCTGCCGGGCTAGGCTGTCCACCCCATCGGCACTGGTTTCCGGCGGTTGGCCGGAGGCTTGTTTTCGGGTGGACTCATCCATGGGCTAGACTCGGGCAAGGGTACGGGTAGCTAGCGTGCAACTTCGGGACCGCCGGGGCCTGCTCCAAGGGAACAACAGCCCGCTACAGAATATACCTCCTGGTCCCCGGGCCTCCCGCCGGGTGAAGAGATCTTCACCCCGGTCGGAAGCCGCCTTCATTCGCACAATGCCAACTTCCACTGTGATGAGTACGCCCTCACCGGGGTACCACCCCGACAACGACGAGGCACCAATGATCAAACGGATTCTCCTCCCCCTCGACGGC
>JBDHMR010000479.1:0-4988 GCA_039656035.1 Gemmatimonadota bacterium | reverse complement strand
CGATAGAGATACAACCAGTCGTTAACGTCGGCGGCGTCGATCAACGCAAAGTCGGCCGCCTTCCCCGGCTCCAGGGACCCAACGCGGTCCTCCGCCCCCACCGCCCGAGCGGCTATGATGGTGGCGCCTTTGAGCGCTTCCGCCGGCGACATTCCCTGTAAGACACAGGCGATCGTCATCGCCAACGGAAGATGGAGATTCGGCGCCGAGCCGGGATTGAAGTCCGTAGCTACGGCGACGGACACCCCCGCGTCCATCAGCCGTCGGGCGGGCATCGCAGACTGCTTGAGATACAACGTCGCCAGAGGGAGGCTTACCGCCACAGTACCCGCCGCCTTGATGGCTTCGATACCAGTCTCGGTGATGTACTCCAGATGGTCCGCCGACACGGCGCCGACTTCCGCCGCCAGTTCAGCGCCCCCACCAGCGGCCAACTGGTCGGCGTGCAGCTTGGGCTCCAAACCCACCCGGCGCCCGGCCAGAAGGATACGGCGCGCTTCTTCGACCGTGAACGCACCCTCCTCCACGAAGACATCGCAGAACTTGGCCAGCCCTTGCGCCGCAACAGAGGGGATCATCTTGTCGACGACGAGGTCGACGTAACCCGTTCGGTCGTCCCGGTACTCCGGGGCCACCACGTGCGCGCCAAGAAACGTGGAGACGATGCGCACCGGCTGACGCTGGCCGAGGTGCCGGTAGACCGTCAACAGCTTGCGCTCGGTCTCCAGATTCAGGCCGTACCCGCTCTTGGCCTCGACGGTAGTGACGCCCAGCCGCACCATTTCCCGCAAGTACCCTGCGGCACGATCCTGTAGGTCGGCTTCGGAAGTGCCCCTCGTGGCGCCGACCGTCGCGGCGATACCTCCACCCGCTTGAGCGATGGCTTGGTAACTGGTGCCGAGGCAACGCTGTTCGAATTCGTCGGCCCGGTCACCGCCGAAGGCAAGGTGGGTATGACAATCGACCAGTCCGGGAATGACCAGCCGGCCACCGGCATCCCAGCACTCCGCATCTGCGAACGCCCCCGGAAGATCGCGTTCCGGTCCAATCCAGAGAATTTCCCCACCCTCCCACACGAGGGCGGCAGAGGGGATGGTGTGGATCTCGTCTTGCGGCCCGGCCGCACCACAGGTGGCGAGGGTGCCGATGTTCTTGAGGACTATTGCCACGGAAGTCGATCCGCTCAGCGGTCGATCATAGGCAGGTCGATACCGCGTTCGGCCGCTGTTTCGATGGCCACGGGGTACCCGGCGTCAGCGTGGCGCATGACCCCGGTCCCGGGGTCGGCGGTCAGCACGCGCTCGAGACGGCGGTCGGCCATATCCGTGCCGTCAGCCACGCAAACCATGCCGGAGTGAATCGAATAGCCGATGCCCACTCCACCACCGTGGTGCAGGGATACCCAGCTGGCTCCGCACGCGGTGTTGAGCATGGCGTTCAACAGGGGCCAATCGGCAATGGCGTCCGAGCCGTCCATCATGCCCTCGGTCTCGCGGTTGGGCGAGGCCACCGATCCGGTGTCGAGGTGGTCGCGTCCAATGACGATGGGAGCGTCCACCTTCCCCTTCTTGACCAACCAATTGAACTTGAGCCCCATCTCCGCTCGTTCACCATACTCCAACCAGCAGATCCTCGCCGGCAGCCCCTGGAACTGAACTCGCTCCCGCGCCTGACCGATCCATCGTGCCAGCGCTTCCTTTTCGGGGAACGCCTCCAACACCGCGTCGTCGGTAACGGCTATGTCCTGCGGGTTGCCAGAGAGCGCCACCCAACGGAACGGCCCAGCCCCGCGACAGAACAGCGGCCGGATGAACTCAGGAACGAACCCGGGAATACGAAACGCCTCGTCCATGCCTCGGTGATCCGCCACCTGACCGCGCAGGTTGTTCCCATAGTCGAAAGTGACGGCCCCCTTGGCCTGCAGGTCGAGCATGGCCTGGACATGGACCACCATCGAATCCAGTACCCGGTTGTCGTAGTCCTGCGGATCGCGTTCACGCAATTCGGCCGCTGCGGCCAGATCGAGTCCGGCCGGGATGTATCCCAACCGCAGGTCGTGCGCCGACGTCTGATCCGTCAACACGTCCGGCGTGATACCCCGCTTCACGAGGTCGGGCAGCACCTCCGCGATATTCCCCACCAGTCCGACGGAGAGCGCGGTGCCCTTTTCCTTGGCGTCGTCGAGCAGGTCCAGCGCCTCATCCAGATCGGTCGACATCCGATCGCAGTAGCCGCTATCGACTCGCCTCTTGACGCGAGCGGGATCCACCTCGACCGCAAGCAACGAGGCTGGGCGCCACCCATGCCTCCCAGTCCGGCCGTTACCACCAAGCGACCCGCCAGCGTGCCTCCGAAGTACCGGTTGGCGCATTCGGCGAGCGTCTCGTAGGTGCCCTGAAGAATCCCCTGAGTGCCAATGTAGATCCATGACCCGGCCGTCATTTGCCCGTACATCGTGAGCCCGAGGTCGTCCAGCCGGCGGAACTCATCCCACGTCGCCCATCGAGGTACCAGCTGAGCGTTGGAGATCAGCACTCGGGGAGCTTCCTCATGGGTTCGAAAGACCCCCACCGGTTTGCCGCTCTGTACCAGCAGAGTTTCGTCGTTCTCCAGGCGCCGGAGAGTGTCCACGATGGCGTGGTAGCATTGCCAGTTTCTGGCGGCCTTGCCCCCGCCCCCATAGACGATGAGTTCTTCCGGCGCCTCCGCCACGTCGGGGTCCAAATTGTTCATCAGCATTCGCAGGGCGGCTTCCTGGTGCCAGCCCTTGCAGGAAAGGGTCGTTCCAATCGGAGCCCGGATGGCTTGCGAAGGGGCGCTGGTGGCGGGCATGACGACTCCAAAGACGGTGCAGGTGTAAGCAGAAACCTATCACGGAGGTGACAAACCGCGAGATGCTGTTTTTCCAGCACTACTTGGCCGTTTCGGCCCCTGCTGGTACAATCGGGATCGGGTCGGCATTGCAACCCTCTGGGGGGCCACCCTATCAAAGCTAGTGCGATGGATGTCCTTAGCCGCGGAGTCGGGGCTCTGACCAAACAGCAACGCACCACCGCTACCAATCCCGACGCCGTCGAAGTGGCGCTGGCCGCGAGCGGGGACGCCTCCGCCTTCGAGCGGTTGTACCACCGGCACGTGGATCGGATCCACAGTCTGGCCCGGCGGATGATCGACTTTGAGCTGGCGGACGAAGTAACCCAGGACGTTTTCGTCCGTGCGTGGGAGAAGCTGCACACGTTCCGGGGCGAGGCCGCCTTCGGGACCTGGCTCCACCGGCTGGCGGTCAACGTCATCCTTGCCCGCCGGGGAAACCTGGGACAGCAGCGGAAGAGGTTCGTGGAGAGCGACTCCCCGCTGGAAACGATGGCCGGCCGCGTCTCAGAGCCGGGCATGGGGATGGACCTGGAGCAGGCGCTTACGCGTCTACCAAAAGGAGCCCGCCAGGTGTTCGTGTTGCATGACGTCGAAGGCTATCGCCATGAGGAGATAGCCACCATGCTGGGCCTGGCTGAGGGAACGTCTAAATCACAGTTGCACCGGGCGCGTATGGCGCTCCGTGAGCACCTGACACGTTGAGGAGAGGACCCATGGCAGACCTGTGGACCTCAAAACTATCGGAGTACATCGACGGGACGCTGTCCGCTGCCGACCGACTGGCTATCGAGCGCCACCTGGTCGATTGCGCGGAGTGCCGGGTCATTCTGGCCGACTTGCAGACCGTCGTTACCGAGGCGAGCGCCCTGACCGACACTCCGCCAACATCAGACCTGTGGCAGGGCATCGCCGGCAGGATCTCTGCCGGTGGGGATGGCGTTTACGATCTTCGGACAGCTAGAGGGCGGCATTCGCGACGGATCAGCTTCACCATCCCGCAACTCATCGCCGCGGGCATCACCCTGGTGATCCTGTCCGGCGCCGTCGGACGGTTCTTGGTGTCCATGCCGGCTGCTGATGCTCCGGCCCTTCCCGGCAGGGGCCTCCCGGTTCTCCAGACAGCGGCGCCGGGCAGCCGAGTGGCCGTCGACCAGGCACTCCTGGATTTGCAGCAGATCCTCGAGGCTGGCCGAGGGAAATTGGACAGCACCACGATTCAGATTCTCGAAATAAACCTGGCCATCATCGACCGGGCCATCGACCAGGCACACCAAGCCATCGCTGCGGACCCTGCCAACGGGTACTTGCAGGATCACCTGGCAGCGACCATGCGACAAAAACTCGCGCTCATGAGGCAAGCGGCCGGCCTCGTCGGGACCGCGAGCTAACCAAAGGGAGACTTCATGTTCACCGTTTGTTCAGGATTCCTGGCACTCGCGGCCGTGATTCAGGCGGACACCACCTTCGCAGTTGCTGCGGGTGACCGCCTCCTGATCGACCACCACGCCGGATCGATCGAGGTAGGAGTGTGGGATAGGGATGTGGTCCGAATCGTCACCGACGAGGATGAGTACAACGCTATCAACGTCGATCGTAGCGGCAACGAAATCCGTGTCAGCCGCCGGGGACGCTACGCCACCCACAGGGCCGACTACGAGATAATGGTTCCCGCGCAATGGCGTCAACACCGACGTCACCATTCGGGGCACGGAGGCATCCGTGCGCGGCACCACCGTCAACGGCGACATCTGGGTGCTCGGCGGCCAGGGCCTGGTGTCCATCCGATCCATCAACGGCGACGTCAGTTTGGAGCACGCCACCGGCCGGATCCACGTCGAATCAGTCGACGGAGACGTGACCGCGTCCGACATTAACGGCTCTATCAAGGCGACGACGGTGGATGGCGATGTAATCCTCGAACGCGTCACCTCGCAATCGGTCGAGGCAACTACGGTCGACGGCGACGTGTACTATGCCGGGACGGTCAGCCCTGATGGCCGGTACCACCTGTCTACCCACGACGGGGACGTCACTTTCTACATCCCAGATGAGATCGACGCCACCGTCAAAGTCTCCACCTTTAGTGGGGAATTCGAGTCGGATTTCCCGTTCAC
>JBDHMR010000478.1:0-2369 GCA_039656035.1 Gemmatimonadota bacterium | reverse complement strand
TCGCAATTGCCGGCAGGGACCCTGGCCAACGTGCGATTGTGGGAGACACCCCGGAATTATGTCGATTACGACGGGGGTACTTGAGATGACGCCCCCAACCGGCGAATCGTTCGCCGACCAGATCAGCCAGATGCTCGACGCGCTCGGCGAAGATCCCAGCCGCCCCGGTCTCCAGCGGACGCCCGAGCGGGTCGAGAAATCCCTCCGCTGGCTGACCCAGGGGTACCACCAGACGCTCGAGGGCGTCATCGGCAAGGCGGTGTTCGAGGAGCCGCACGAGAGCATGATCATGGTGAGAGACATCGAACTGTACTCGATGTGCGAACACCACATGCTGCCGTTCTTCGGGCGGGCCCACGTGGCCTACATTCCCAATGGCAAGATCATCGGCCTGTCCAAGTTGCCGCGCATCGTCGACATGTTCGCCCGCCGGCTGCAACTGCAGGAAAGGCTGACCGACCAGGTGGCCGACGCCATCATGGAGGTGCTCGATCCGAGAGGGGTCGGTGTGGTGATCGAAGCGGCCCACCTGTGCATGATGATGCGCGGCGTGGAGAAACAGAACTCCAGGACGGTTACCAGCGCCGTCAGGGGAATATTCCGCGACGACCTCAAGACCCGCGAAGAGTTCCTTCGCCTGGTCAACAATTCGCCGTCGTCATGACCGATTTATCCGGGATGACTGCCGTTGTTACCGGGGCGTCGAGAGGCATCGGCGCGGCGACGGCCGAGTCGTTGCGGCAAGCCGGCGCGCGAGTGGTGGGCTTGGCCCGGTCCCTGACGCCGCGGCAGGAAGCCGACCGCTGGGACGTGCCGTGCGATCTGACGGATGGACCTGCTCTCGAACGCGCGTGCGGCCAAGTTTTAGAACGCTGGGGCGCCCCGGACGTGGTGGTCAACAACGCCGGCCTGTTCTTGTTGCGCCCGTTCGAAGACACCGACGCGGAGGCGTTCAGCGAGCAGCTCGCCGCCAACCTGCAAGCGCCCTTCAACGTGGCACGGGCGTTCCTGCCGGCCATGCGTCAAGCCGGCCGGGGGTTGCTCGTCACCGTTGGGAGCGTGTCTGATCACACCGGCCTGCCGGAGAACTCGGCCTACGCCGCGTCCAAGTACGGGCTGCGTGGGCTGCACGAAGCGTTGTTGGCCGAATACCGCGGGTCCGGTGTCCGTTTCAGCCTGGTGTCGCCGGGGCCGACGGACACCGGTGCGTGGGATCCGGTCGACCCCGATAACCGGCCTGGTTTCCTGGCCCGTTCGGACATGCTCCGCCCCGAGGACGTGGCGCAGGCTATTTTGTTCCTCGTCAGTCGACCGGCGTCGGTGCAGGTCGATTGGCTGCGACTGGCACCGACACCTCCTTCAGCATGAGAGCACACAACGCAATGATCGAGCGCGTCATGGTAGTGCTGGCCGTCTCCGTTCTGATGGAGGGGCCGGCGCAGGCCCAAGCTCCGCTCCCGGCGCTGCCCGATTCCGCCGGGTGGGGCGTGCACGTCCTGGCCATCGCCCGGGCTCCCCGGGGCGCCATCTGGGTGGGCACCTACGGCCAGGGGATGTACCGACTCGATCCCGGGGCCGACACCTGGGTCAATATCCGGCGCGACACCAGCGAGACGTCCATCGGATGGGACTTCGTCCACGCCATCGCCTTCGGGCCGCGGGGGCAAGTGTGGTACGGCACCATCGGCAACGGCTGGGGCGTGTCCCACGACGACGGGGCCACGTGGCGCAATTGGACTTTCGACGACCTGGGGCCTGAATGGCAGTACGTGGCGCCGTCCGGCATCGTGACCCGGGGAGATACTACGTGGGTTGCCACGGCAGACGGCATCCAGGTGACCACCGACGACGGCCGGGTGTGGATCGCTCTGGTGGATTCCACTGGCCCGGCCTCTCCCGGTCCGGCCGACACCGCCATGGTGGTTCTGGGTAACGAGTACGTTCGGCGCATCGCCTCGCAACGACGCGGACTGCTGGTGTCGACCATGGGCGGCCGCTACCGATACGAGCGCACACCCACCGGCGGCTGGACCAGCCGGACACTGACGTTCGCGGCGTTTCCCCCGCTGGCGGGCCTGGTGATGGATCGCTATCTGGTGAGCGGGACCCGGTGCGGCTTTCACATGGCCCGGGATACGCTGCCGTGCCTGTCGCGCGCGTCGGGCCTGGAGATCCCGCCGGACACGGCAGCGGGACCGGACCCGGAGCAGGGTCTGGCAGACCCGCCGCCGGACTCGTTGCCACTGAGGACCACGTGGTTCCGGCGGCCGATAGCGCTCGACCACAATCCGTTCATCGATCAGACGTACCGCTACGGCTCCACCATGGGCGGCAACTTCCAGGAGCATCAGGGCGTGGAGTTCAACAAC
>JBDHMR010000477.1:0-2380 GCA_039656035.1 Gemmatimonadota bacterium | reverse complement strand
TCGCGACCGGCGCGTCTCTTACCGGCGAGCTCCATCTCCAACCGATAAGCCAATTCCACAACGGCGGAGAGACTCCGTTGGAGCTGCTGAACCGGAAAGACAGATTCTTCGCGGTGTCGCTGCCGGAGGGGGAAGTGCGCTTGGTCGCCAAGGATCAGACTGTGGCGGTCGTGTTTGGCGCCGGAGCCCCCGAAACTGGCTGGGGTGCCCTCCCCGTGACACACCAGGTAATCCTCGAGGTGCTGATGGCCGACGGACGATCCTATAAAGGAGAGGTCATCGAGCATCTTCCACCCAACTACTCGAGGGCCATGGATCTGCTCAACATGACAGATCGCTTCTTCGCCCTCGATGCCGAAGGGTCGACCCACTACCTCAATCGCTCGCACGTCTTGCACGTCCGTCCCTTCGACTGAGGCACCCATGGCCCAACTGGACCAGTTCATCCAGCTACTGCACCAACGGCAGGCACAATCGATCAAGCTCGCCGGCGGCCAACAGGTACGCCTCACGGTCCAGGGTATCAGCAACCCCATGACCAAGAACGAGGTGAGCGCGTCCCAAGTCCTTTCATTGATCAAGGAGATCGCGCCGCCGGACGTGGCCGGACAGATTTCGGCGACGGCCCAAATCCGCTTTGCCTATGCCGCACCGAGCGGGCAGGTGCAGGTGGATTTGCATCCCGAAGACGGCGCACCCGTGGTCATGGTGACCCGCGCCGACAACGGCGCCGCGGCTCCTCCCGAATCCGCCGCGATGGCGAAAGAGGCCGATGACGAGGCCCGTGCGGAGATGGACTCGTTGCTCTCGGATCTTGTCAGTAGCGGGGGCTCGGATCTTCATCTCCGTGTGGGCGAGCCACCAATCATCCGGATCGAAGGTGCGCTGGTGCGCCAAGACGGCCCGCCCCTGGAGGCCGACCGGCTCCAGGCCATGCTTGAAAGCATCATGATCCCGCGGGATGCGATACGGTACAACGAGACCGGCGACGCCGACTACGCCTACGGTGTTGAGGGGCTGGCTCGGTTCCGCTGCAACGCCGGCCGCGACAGTGCTGGACCGATCGGCGTGTTCCGGGTGATCGCCGCGGATATTCCTACGTGCGAAGAGTTGGGGATCTCCCGGGAAGTCAAAAGGCTGTGCTACCTCACCAAGGGCCTGGTGCTGGTAACCGGTCATACAGGGTCCGGGAAGACAACCACGCTAGCCGCTCTGGTGGACGTGGTAAACAGCGAGCGCACAGACCATATCCTCACCATTGAGGACCCCATCGAGTTCGTGCACACCAGCAAGAGCTGTCTGGTGACCCACCGCCAAGTCGGGCTGCATACCGACTCGTTCAGGGCTGGCCTCAGGGCAGCGCTGCGGGAGGATCCCGACGTCGTACTGATCGGCGAATTGCGGGACCTGGAAACCGCTGCCATTGCCATCGAGACCGCCGAAACGGGCCACCTGGTCTTCGGCACGTTGCACACCACCACGGCTGCCTCGACCATCGACCGCATCATCGATCAGTTCCCCGCAGATCGGCAGGCCCAGATCCGGGTAATGCTGTCGGAATCGCTTCGGGCCGTCATCGCTCAGACGCTATGCAAGAAGATCGACGGCGGCCGCGTAGCCGCGCGCGAGATCCTGTTGAGCAACACGGCCGTCAGTAACCTCATCCGGGAGTCGAAGACCTACCAGATTCCCTCCATCATCCAGACCAGCGGCAAGATGGGGATGACGACGCTCAATGATTCGTTGTTTGATCTGGTCAAGCGGAAGGTGGTCGAGCCCAAGGAAGCCTATATGAAGGCTGTCGACAAGGCCGGGTTCGAACAGCAATTGCAGTCCATCGGCATCAATGTGGCGCCGTTGCTGAAGTAAGCGGGGGCAGCGGGGGCAGTGTGTCGGCCATCAGCCATCAGCTGTCAGATGTCGGCCCCTAGCCGTCCGTTCACTGTCCACGACCCTCCTAGGTTTCCAGTGTGCTCCTGTGCCCAGGTGGCACGTCTCACTATGCGACGGCGGTCCCGGCTTAACACCCAAACCGGACGGCCGTCTTAGTGTCTGAGTCTCTCATACATACCCCTTGGAAACCGACGATAGCGAGGTAGCAGATGCGCGGAAAGTACCTTTCGGTGGTGGCAGTGGCGCTGGGAGTCGCCGTGGCTGGATGCGAGTCGAATAGCCCATCTAGTGGCGATCCAACCGCGTTCGACGCGGCGGTCATTGCCGCAGACGGAGGCCTGGAAGATCTGGAGATGATGCACGGCCCGGGCCTGGGCCTTCGCGGGATCGTATTCCCGGGGTTGACCGGTGGCCGGCCCGACTGTCCCCGAACCCAGGACGTGTTTCTGTGCGATCCCATCGTGCGGGACGGCATCGACTACAGCCG
>JBDHMR010000476.1:0-2385 GCA_039656035.1 Gemmatimonadota bacterium | reverse complement strand
TTCAGGTCACTGCTCATCACCGCCGACAGCGCCCTAGCGGCAAACGCCCCACGCGGCGCAGTTCGCGTCATCGTTGAATAGGAACGCGGGACTCGCTATCCTGATACTGGCCGGGGCCTGGAGTTCCGCGGCGCGTTACCGGGCCCGGCGAGACCAGGTTACCGCATTCCATCATCTGGTGATCGACGCGGCGTCGAGTTACAAGGCTCACTTCGGCTACGCCGATCTGCTTCCCAGCGAGGAATGAGGGCCGAGGCGGAAATGGTATACCCGCGTGCCATCGAGCAGTTCTCCGCAGCCCCCCGACCGTACCGGGTGGGCGAGCTGTATCGCCGCAACGGGCTGTGCCGTGGGGCGATCGTTGGACTCACGGCCGACGATTCTACCACACGGCCGACGGCGCTTTGGCCGTGAACGCCCCGCCCGGCCAAGTGCGCATCACCATGGAATGGGGACGCTCCCTCGATGCCCGTTGAACCCCGCATTCCGATCGCGTTGCCGCTCATCGCCCTCCTTCTGCTAACCCTGGCGGCCGCGGGATCGAGCTTGGGAAACGGTTTCGCGTATGATGACGTCGTCATGGTCCTCGAGAATGCTCGTGTCCATGCTGGATCTCCCTTGTGGACCTACCTGGGCCAGGGGTATTGGGGAAGCGGCAATGGACTGGCATACCGACCGGTAACTGTGTGGTTATTCAGCGTCCAATGGGCATTGGGTGGCGGCGCAGCCAGCGTGTTCCATCTGGTTAGCCTTCTCCTCTATTTCGGCGCGACGGTCGCCGTGTTCTTGGTGGCCGCTCGTCTGATGCCACTGTGGGCGGCGTGGCTCGCCGCGGCCCTCTTCACGGTACACCCGGTACATGTCGAGGCGGTGGCCAACATAGTGGGGCAATCAGAACTCCAGGCCGGGCTGGCCACCCTCTTGGCGTTGCTGCTCTATCTCAAGGCACGCCAGGAAGGCAAGATGACGCCGGCCAGGCGACTGAGCCTGGCTGGGCTCACGCTGTGGGCGGCGCTGTCCAAGGAACAGGGGATCCTCGTGCCCTTCATTCTTCTGCTCGCGGAAGTTTCGGTTGTTCCCCGCCAGGAGCGGTTGGGAATCCGGCTTCGACGGCTGGCCCCATTGTGGGCCGTCCTTGCGGCCGTGGTCGCCATAGTGCTCCTGCTCCGTCATGCCGCTCTCGGCGGACTGGCGGGCGGGATGCAGGCTATCGCGCTCCATGGCGCTTCCACAGGCGAGCGCATATTGACCATGCTGGGAGTGGTTCCCCAATGGGCGCGGTTGTTGTTGTGGCCCAGCCATCTCCAGGCAGACTACAGCCCACCCGCCTTCGGTCGTGCGACGGCCTTCGGGATCCCGCAGGCATTGGGGGTGTTGCTCATCATCCTCGTCGGCGCGGTCATCTGGCGCACATGGTCACGCCGTCCGGCGATCGCGTTCGGTAGTTGTTTCATGATCCTCACGTTGTTGCCCGTCAGCAACCTCGTCGTCATCACTGGCATCGTGCTCGCGGAGCGCACATTGTACTTGCCCAGCATGGGCCTCGTCTTGGGGCTCGCCGCCGCAGGAACAGTTCTGGCGCGGGCACCGGCCTTCGTCCGACTCCCCGCGGCCACCGCCGTCCTTGTCTTGCTTGGAGCGGGTGCCTGGTGGAGTGCACGACGGCAACCTGTTTGGTACGACAACAAGCGCCTTTTCCGTCAAACGCTGACGGATGCCCCGAACAACTATCGTGCGTACTGGCTGTGGTCTCGGCATCTACAAGCGGAGGGCCGCATCGACGAGGCCACCGATGCGCTGCTGCTGTCGACCGAGTTGTACCCGAACGATCCGGTCGTGCTAGAAGATCTGGGGCAAATATGGCGCCGACAGGGCCGCTGTAGCCGCGCGGTCGAGCCGCTTGGGCGGGCACTGGCAATCGACAGCACACGCGTCATAGCCAGGGCACGGCTGGTCCAGTGCCTCATACGGGTGGGAGATCTCGCCAGCGCTCGCCAAGTAGCCGAGGCGGGATTGGCCCAGGGCATCTCCAGATTTGCCACACCCATCGCCAGAATCGACAGCCTGCTGACCGAGCGTGATTCTGTGCCGTGACCATGGACCCGGATACCGGGATCATGCATCGCCCCGTCGAACCATTCGGGCATCAACGACCGCTCGAGACCCCCTGGGCCCGGCTCGGTTTATCCCAGGCGCGATACAGAGAATCCCGTGACAGGGGATAATACTGCGGCTCCTCGCCGAGTGCGGTCGATGGCGGCTTCAAGAGAAACACGTCGCCATCGGGAAACGCCCGTAACAGCAGAGTGTCTCGCGCGTGGAGATCCCTGGCGAAAATATTCCCGCCGTCTTCGGCAAGAATGAGCGGGAGAAACACGGTGAAGC
>JBDHMR010000475.1:0-2385 GCA_039656035.1 Gemmatimonadota bacterium | reverse complement strand
ACGACGTCGACTCATGCCGGGCCTCCGGGCTGCGGCAGGTTATTGGTGATTTGGAGGGTCTCGCCGCCTGGACCAGTGGTACCGACGAGCCCTTCCACGTGGAAATCGATACTGGGATGGGGCGGTCGGGCTTCCGGTGGGACGATTCGAAAGCGCTCGCCCGATTGGGAGAGGTGGCAAGAACCCCTTCCTTCGAAGGGATATTTACCCACTTCCATTCGGGACACGACCTCGACGCTTGCAACCTGCAGTGGAGCAGGTTCGAAGAGCTAGTAGGCCGGTTGCCCCAAAGGCCGAGTCTGGTCCATGCCGCCAATAGCGCGGCGGCGATGCAAGGCACCCGCTTCGCCGGCGACCTGGTGCGCCCCGGCATATTCCTGTACGGCGGTGCTGCCGCGGGTCACGTTCCCCAACCGGTGGTGAAATTGCGGACTCGTGTCGTGGCGGTGCGCAGCGTCGAAGCAGGAGACACAGTGAGCTACGACGCCACTTGGGCAGCGTCCGAGGCAGTTACCATAGCAACGCTGGCCATCGGATACGCCGACGGCCTCAGGCGCTCGCTCAGCGACTGCGGCAAGGTGGAGATCGACGGCCAGATAATGCCCATCGTAGGCCGGGTGACGATGGACATGACCATGGTGGCGGCGCCCGGCCCGCTCAGTCTGGGCGCCGTGGCCACCATATTTGGCAGCCGGATTTCGCTCGATCAGCAGGCCGCTGCCGCCGGAACCATCGCCTATGAACTATTGACCGGCTTGGCTGCCCGCGTGCACCGCCGGTACGGGAGAATCACATGAATCCACACTTCGCCTCCATCGTCCTTGGCATGGCCCACCAGGCCAATTCGGCCCTCGAGGGCAACCTTCCCCCCGGTGCGGCAGAACAGGGTGCTGTAGATGCCCGCCAGGTGGCTCAGGCGCTCATCGATACTCTCGGCATGCTGGAGGAAAAAACGAAGGGGAATCTCGAGGATGACGAAGGGCAATTGCTGAACGAGACCCTGGTGGCCCTTCGATTTCGCTTTGTCCAGCAGGCCGAGGCCGAGGATGCCCCCAACGACGGCGAGGCATGAGACGCGCCGCGATCATCGTGCTCGACGGCATGGGAGTCGGATCGGCTGACGATGCTCCGGCCTATGGCGATGCCGGAAGCGATTCCCTGGGCAACGTTGCCCGTGAGGTTGGTGGCCTGACGTTACCCAACCTGGATGCTCTCGGTCTGGGATATTGCGGGGACATCGCCGGAATGGGTCGTCCGTCGCCGCGCGGAGCGGCTACCGGACGGTGCCAGCCGGCCAGCCCGGGGAAGGACAGCACCACGGGCCATTGGGAGATCTGCGGTGTTGTTCTGGAACAGCCGTTTCCCACTTTTCCCGACGGGTTTCCCAGGGCGCTCATCGACGAGTTCAGCCGGCGGACGGGCCGTGGGGTCCTGGCCAATGTCGCCGGGTCAGGCACGGCCCTGCTGGACGAGTTCGCCGCGGCGCATGTGGCTACAGGGGATTGGATCGTCTACACCTCGGCCGACAGCGTGTTCCAGGTGGCGGCGCATGAGGACGTCGTGCCGCTGGAAGAACTCTACCGGGCCTGTGTGATTGCCCGTGAACTCACCGTGTCGCCGTGGAATGTTTCGCGGGTCATCGCCCGGCCGTTTGGCGGCGAGGAGGGAGCCTGGGCTCGTACACCGGCACGGAAGGATTTCAGTCTGGCACCCCCGGGAAACACGTTGCTGGACCGGCTCGAAGAACACGGCATCCCCCGCGTGGGCGTTGGCAAGGTTGATGATCTCTTCGCGGGCCGCGGAATCACCAGTGCGCACACGACGACGAACGCAGAAGCCTACTCCCTGATCCGCGAAGCGTTGCTGACCATGGACGGGGGCCTGTTGTTCGCCAACGTGATCGAGTTCGACCAAAGTTGGGGCCACCGCAACGATGTCACCGGATATGTCCGCGGCCTGGAGGAACTCGATGGCGTGCTGCCGGATTTGCTGGATCCCGTGAGGGCCGACGACCTCATTATGTTTACCGCGGATCATGGGAATGATCCGACGACACCTTCGACCGACCATTCCCGAGAAGTGGTGCCCATGGTGGCATACGGGCCCCGGGTCGATCCAGTTGATGTGGGAGAGCGTGTGACCTTTGCCGACATGGGCCAGACGGTAGCCGAGTTTCTCGGGGTACCGGCGTTGGATCATGGCACCTCGTTTCTGGGGGAGATCTGGCGTGGCTGACGCACTGGTTTCGCGGGCGAGGGAAGCGCAGGCCAAGGCGTACGCACCGTATTCGGGATTTCGGGTCGGGGCCGCGTTGGAGGCGGAGGACGGCCGCGTGTTCTCCGGCTGCAATGTCGAGAACGCGTCGTACGGCCTGACGATTTGTGC
>JBDHMR010000474.1:0-2391 GCA_039656035.1 Gemmatimonadota bacterium | reverse complement strand
GGTGCTGTACGACCCGCCGGCCGCCGAGGCGATGGGGCACCGAGCCAGGACAGTGGCCCTGGCCGGGCATACTTACATGCACCGTATGGTGGAATTGCTGCGTACTGCCGAGGTCGGCTAGCTGGGTGGGGCTTCCGCGTCGGTGCTAGCGGTAATGGCGTAGGCCGGGCAGTTCGAAACGTAGTCGCCGTCGAACGGCGACCACACCTGGTGCGGAGCCACGACTTCGGCTTTCCCGTCTGGGCCGTAGGCGAACACGCCGGGGGCGCGCATGATACACGCGCCACATCCTATGCACTTGGCGGTGTCGATCGACACGGTCACCGCTCGTTGCGGATAGATGGCGGGCCGATCCTCGAACAGACGGTCGCCATATCCATCCAGGGCTTCCATAGTGGCCCGGTACCCCTCTTCGATGATTTCCGGTGTCTCGTCGAAAGAAAACATCGACACATGTTCCACTCGCGGATCGACCAGCAGCACGGGATGGCCGTGCCAGTGTCGCGTGGCGCCCTCCAACATGGTGCGCATCACGATTTCGAGGCCGCGTACATAGGTGCTGGCAAAGCCGACGCGTTTGTCTTCTGACCGAGTGTCCGCCGTTGCGCCGACGTCGACGCCCATCACCGGGGCCTGGCCGAGGGCCAGGGCGGCTCGCACCGGGAGGTTGGTGACCAGAGCGCCGTCGCAGTAAAACCGACCGCGGATTTCCCGCGGGGGGAAAATGCCGGGGAGGGCACACGATGCGAACACGGCGTCGGCCACCTTGACGTCCTTCAGTCCTGGCGTCCCCCACAACACCTGCATGCCGCTGTCGATGTCCACGGTATTGATGACCAGCCGCCGGGGGAGTTGTTCGAAGGTCTGCTCGCCCACGATGGAATGGATCAGGGTTTCCAACGGCTCGCGCCGGTAGACGCCTGGTGCTCGCATCCGGCGAAAGGCCATGTCGGTGTGGGCCACTCGGAAGACATCCTTGCGCCGAACGTCGGCGGCACCCCTGCGCATTTGCTCGGCCGACAAGCCAGAGGCCCAGGCAGCCGCGATCAGAGATCCCATGCTGCTGCCCACCACCAGCGAAGGGGACATGCCGTGCTCTTCCAGTGCCCGGAAAACCCCCACGTGGGAAAGTCCCTTGAGACCTCCGCCGCTCAACACTAGAGAAAATTTCCGCTGGTCCATTCCGGGTTGCTCTTGGGGTTCGTTTCACGGTAACGTAGCTGGAGCTTATGGAGACGCCAAGCGTATCACCAGTCGATCGACTGCCGGATCAGTCGGCATATGATGTGGCCGCCCTTCGGGAAGCCGAATTCCCCTGGGCCGATGGCAGGATCTTCCTCAATCACGCCAGTACCGGTCCGCTTCCAGCGCGGTCACTCCTCGCCACGGAGGAGTTCAATCGTCGCCGAGCGGCGATGGACGGAATGACGGACCCCATGCTGCAAGGTGTTTTGGCAGACGCCCGCCAACTTGCCGCCCAACTGGTCCATGCCGACGTCGACGAGATCGCCCTGGCCGGCAATACCAGCTGGGGAATCAACCTTGCGGCGGCCACGCTGCCGCTGGAACGGGGAGACGTGGTCGTCGTCAGTGACAGGGAATTCCCGGCCAACGTGTACCCGTGGATGCGGCTCGCGTCCCGGGGCGTTCGATTGGAGGTGGCGCCTGTTGCTCCAGATGGGTGGCCCGACGAGGACTATCTGCTGGCGCGCATGCAGGACCCGGAAGTAAAGGTACTGGCCGTGTCGTGGGTGCAATTCAGCAACGGATACAGGGTCGATTTGGATCGACTCGGCAGCGCGGCTCGCGAAACAGGCACCTACTTCGTGGTCGATGCCATTCAGGGGCTGGGGCAGCTACCGCTCGACTTGTCCACACTACAAGTGGACGTCCTGGCCTGCGGAGCACAGAAGTGGCTCCTATCTCCCTGGGGCACCGGGTTTCTCTACGTGCGCCGGGCACTGATCGCCAAGCTCAGCCCGCTGGTTACCGGCTGGATGGCTCACCAGGGTACCGACGATTTCACCAAGCTGACCGACTACGACCCCGCTCTCCACCGGGACGCGCGGCGGTTCGAGTTGGTGTCGCTTCCATTCCAGGATTTCGTGGGATTCAACGCGTCATTGACGCTGCTGCTCGAGCTGGGGATTTCCCGGATTGCGGCCCACCTAGATCGGATTACCGAACCGGTTCGGGACTGGGCCGAGTCCACCGGCGTGCCGCTCAAGTCTCCAACGGGCGTCCATGGCTCGGGGATGGTGTGTGTGGCGCCGTCCAACATAGAGCGGGCCTATGACAGACTGACCGAGGCGGGGATAGTAGCCAGCCTGCGGGAAGGAGCCATCCGGCTCAGCCCACACTGCTACTCTACGGTTGAGGAGATGGAACGGG
>JBDHMR010000473.1:0-2978 GCA_039656035.1 Gemmatimonadota bacterium | reverse complement strand
CGGCAAACCTGCGATACCACTCGAGCACGGCATCGGTGACATACCCGTCTTCCGTAGCCCGCCACGGCACCATGGCCGGCACCCAGGTGCGCTCCGCCAACTCGACCGGGCCCAGCGAGATGGCACTGAACCACAGCCCACGAGCGGCCTCGTCTTTGGTCGGCCACCCCGCCTCGGGGATGGCGTGCCTGATCGGTGAGGGTGGATGCCACACAGCGGTCAGTTGGCGGACCGGTACGCCTTCAACAGGAGCCCGGCAATGACCAGGTGTTGAATCTCCGTCGTTCCTTCATATATCCGTAGCGCTCGCACGGAGCGGTACAGCCGGTCGACCACGCTCGCCCGCAACACCCCTTGCCCCCCGTGGATCTGCACCGCGTCGTCGATGATACGTTGGGCGGCCTCGGTGGCGAACGCCTTGGCCATGGCGGCTTCGAGAGTAACGCGGTCCGCTCCACCGTCCTTCTCCCAAGCAGACCGGTACACCAACAACCGTGAGGCCGTCAGATCGATCGCCATGCGCGCGAGCTTCTGCTGAATCAATTGAAAATCCGCCAACGGTTTGCCGAACTGGTGACGCGAGTCCGCGTATTCGAGGGATGCGTCCAGCGCCCGTGCGGCCATGCCGCAGGCGGCGGCCCCTACTGTTCCCCGCAAGAGATCGAGCGTACGGAGTCCCAGCTTGAATCCCTCGCCCTCCGGGCCCAGCCTACTGGAGGCCGGGACGCGACACCCGTTGAAGGCTATGGTGCCCAATGGATGTGGTGAGCTCAATACCAGCGGCTCGACGAACTCGAAACCGTCCGCATCGGCCGGGACGACGAAACACGACACTCCCCGGCTGCCGGACGCCGGGTCGGTAGAGGCGAACACCGTATAGAAATCGGCGATGCCGGCGTTGGAAATGAGCGTCTTGGTTCCGTGCAGGACATAGTCATCGCCATCTCTAGTCGCTGTAGTGGCCATGGCCGCCACGTCGGAGCCGGCCTCGGCCTCGGTCATGGCAAATGCCGCGATCTGTTCACCACGAAGCGCCGGCCCGGCCCACCGCTCCTTCTGGGCCTCGTCTCCCGCCAAAAGAATGGGGACGGTACCGAGCGCCTGGAGCGCGTACACCGCGTCGGCCAACGGCGACGCCCACCCGAGGGCCTCTCGCACCAGACTCACGCCCCGGAGATCCAGCTCTTTGATAGGGTCGTACCAACCGGCCTCACCGATCACCCCGGCCAGTTTCCGCGCCTGGATCCTCCCGGCCTCATCGTCCGCCGGTTCGGGATACCCCGCCACGACCTCTCGGGCAAACGCACCTACGTTTTCAGCCACAGTCAGGTGGCGGTCCGCCAGGAATGCTCTGATCGCAGCGGTATCGGGCATGTGTCAGGCGAAGGTCGGCGGCCGCTTGGCCACGAAGGCCTCGTACGCCTCCCGGAAATTGGGGTGCAGCATGCACTCGGCCTGTGCCTGGGCTTCAGCCGCCAACGCGCCGAGGACATCCATTGAGGCTTCCTTGTTGAGGGCATCCTTGGTCACGGCCAACGCCAGCGACGGCCCCAGTGCCAGTCGTTCGGCGAAAACGGTGGCGTCGGCCAGCGATTGGCCTGCTTCGGTCACTCGATTGTAAAGGCCGATACGATGCGCCTCGGCAGCGTCGATGAAGTCACCGGTCATGAGCAGCTCCGTGGCCCGCCCGAATCCGACGAGACGCGGCAAGAGCCACGCGATGCCCATGTCCGCACCGGACAATCCCACCTTGGTAAACAGAAACGCGATCTTGGCTTTGGGATCCGCAATACGCACATCACAGGCGCTGGCGATCACAGCCCCGGCTCCGGCGACGGTACCATTGAGGGCTCCGACGATCGGCCGGCGGCAGGTCCGCATGGCGGCAATCACATCACAGGTCATGCGGGTAAACTCGAGCAGTCCTTTTTCGTCACGTTCGAACAGCGGCCCGATGATGTCCTCCACATCGCCGCCGGAACAAAACGCCCGCCCCGACCCGGTGATGACGATGGCCCGCACGCCCGGCTCGGTATCCAGCTCTCGGAAGATCTCCAGCAGTTCCCCATAGACCTCGAACGTCAGGGCGTTGAGGCGATCGGGCCGATTGAGCGTGATGGTCGCGACACCGGTGGAGTCGTCGAATGCGTAGATGAACGAGCGAGGGTCTATGGTCATGAATCCTTCGATGGCAAACTGCGACCAGCGCCATCGCCGGGTAGTGACGGCCCATCTGATTTCGATAGGCCGCGCCCAACTCCTTGAGACTGCCGCGGTAGGCCTCGATGTCGGCAACGTAGATGGTAAAGCGACCGATGTCTTCAGGGGCGCCGCCCGCTTCACGCACAACCGCAAGGATGTTCGCCAGGGTCGCTTCGAATTGCTCGACGAACCCGTCCGGCAACTCCGCGTTGGACCCGTCGCGCGCCGTTTGTCCGGCCACGAACAGCACCCGACCGCCGGCCGGTGCCAGCATTCCGTTGTTCCAGCCGCGCGGCGTCCCCAACGACTCAGGATTGAAAATGTCGAACGTCACGCCTGGATTCCTCCGCCGTCGATGACTACGGACTGCCCGTTGATGCCTTTCGCCTCCTTGGCGGCCAGCATCAGTACGGCGTGGGCCACTTCCTCGGGAGCGATGAGACGACCCTGCGGCGTCATCTGGAGAATGGCGCTCAATGCTTCGTCCCTGGACTTGCCGGTGGCGGCGACGATGTTGGCGACCGATTGCTCGGTCATCGGCGTGTCGACATAGCCGGGACAAACGGCGTTTACCGTGACCCCCTTGTCGGCCACCTCGTGAGCGGCTGATCGGGTGAAGCCCATAACGGCGTGTTTGGAGGCGGCGTAGGCGGCAATGTACTTGGCGCCAGCCAGTCCGGCCACGGACGCAATGTTGATTACGCGGCCCCAGCGACGCTCGATCATTCCCGGCAAGAACCCCTTGGTGCACAGGAAGGTCCCGGTGGCGTTGCCAT
>JBDHMR010000472.1:0-2395 GCA_039656035.1 Gemmatimonadota bacterium | reverse complement strand
CGAAGGTCAGGCCAACGCCGCCGAGGATCAGGACAGGGATCAGGACGGTGGTCAAAGTCATTGCGGGACGATCAGACCACGTCGTTGAGGTCGGCTTGCTGGAGGAGCCACGCTGCCAGCTTGTCAGCTGGGGCGGAGCTGACAGCGGGGGCGGCGAGGGCAGCGGGAGCAGCGGGGGCAGTGGGATCCGCGGGCTGGCTGCCGGCGGTGGCGAGGAGTTTTAGTTGCGCTAGTTCTTCGAGTTGCTGGAACACGCTGGTGCCACCGACGGAGTGCAGGGGCTTCTCGTCCGGGATATGGTCGACCGTAATGCGCTCGGCTGGGGTGTCGCCGGCGGACGGGTCGTGGGCGAAGCGCGCGGCGGACTCCGGCATCCAGGCCGCGACGCCTGGGCCGTCCCGCGCCGCCAATCGGTCCAGTCCGGACCCGTCGTGCGTTTGGAGAACGAAGGTTCCCGGAGTGATGAGCCGAACCAGTGGCGCAGGCGGTGCGTCGCCCTGGACCAGCAGGACGACGTGTGTCGATCCGTCCATGAACCTGGCCAGTGTGGCACAGTCGAGATCGGCGCCATCGACGGTTACCACCAGCGGGGGTGCCATGCTTCGCTCCCGGTTGTTCCATTGGGAGAAGGGGAACGATCCGAGGGAGCGGGAGTGTTGTCGGTCGTTGTAGCCGCCGGTGCGCGCCAGGTCGAAGACGCGGGCGGCGACGAATGCGCGGCCGATTTCCTCGAACGCCCGCGCCACGGCGTTCCCCAGGTCGGCGCCGCTCTTCACGGTTACCTGAAAGAGACCGCTGTTCCGGCCGGCGAGTTCCGCAATGGTGTCGCGCGCCCGCTCGATGGTTTCGCGAACGCGGCCGTCGAGGGTGGCGGTGCGGAATAGTTGGGCGAACCGGTCGATGTCGATACGACCAGCTGCGAACGGCCCCAATTCCTCCGCGGCCCGCCCGCTACTGCCGTTGGCCGATTGGCCGTGCTCGGCGAGGTAGTGGTCGATCTGATCCACGGTGGTTCCCAGCGCCGAGCGGAACACGTTTCGTTGATCCTCAAGGACAGAAGATGCGCGCTCCATTCGCTCGTCAGACGGCATAGCGGTCCAACTCCTCATTCAGCAGTTCGATCTTGCGGTCAGCCGACTGCAAGTGCTCGCTGCGGACCTCCTCGTAAACCGGGAGGGATTCGTTTTGATAGAAAAGCCCCAGCCGGATCTTCTCGCCCAGCTCCGCCAGGCGATGGGCCGATTGCAGATCCGACGGATCGTGCTCGACGTGGTTCTTGTAAATCTCGTCTAGTCCAGTAGTGGGGATACCGTTGGGGTGCACCATCAACTCGACCACGTTCGGGTCACGGACCGCGTCCATGAACAGCTTGTCGGTGAACTTGGGGCAGCGTTGCAGGATCCGAACGAATGAGAATCCGCGATGGTGGTACGCGGCACGGATGGTCTGGTAGAGGTGCTCCGGAATCCAGTCGCCGGTCTGGGCCACGAACGACGCGTTGGTTATGCTCAGCGTCGTCGAGATCGGATTGAGGCCTGGGAGGTACGCGCCCTTCGGTTGCGTCATGCTCGGCAAGCCTTGGGGAGAAGTGGGCGAGGTCTGGTTCTTGGTCAGGCCATAGACTCCGTTGTCCAGCATGAGTACGGTCATGTTGGGGTTGTACCGTGTGGTGTGGATCCAGTGCCCGGCTCCGATGGAGCAGCAGTCGCCGTCGCCCATCACCACGAACACGTCGAGATCTGGCCGGCGCAGCTTGACGCCGATGGCCACCGGCAGCGCCCGGCCGTGGAGACCGTGGAAACCGTAGGTGTTGACGTAATGGGGGAACCGGCTGGAGCAGCCGATGCCCGAGACGAACACCGTCCGCTCCGGCGCCAGCTGCTCGGCCTCGAGCAGTAGTTCGACACCGGTGAGGAACGCGTGGTCGCCACAGCCCGGGCACCAGCGCGCCGTACCGCTCGCGTAGTCGTCCATCGACCACGACTGGTCGTCTTCAACCCCACAACCCAGTAACGAACAACCCATCTCCATCATGATCCGGTCCCCTGGTCGAGGTGTTCGAGGATGGCCGTGTGAATCTGGCCGGGCCGAAGCGGCTCGCCGGCCACCCGGGTCCAGCAGTCGACGTCGACCAGCGTCTGGGCCCGCAGCAGCCAGGACAACTGGCCCCGCCGGCGATTCTCTTCGGTAATGAACGGGTCGGTGGGATCGTCGCTGTAGTTGATCTCCACCGTCATCACCTTGCCGAACCGGTTGAAGATTTCCTTCAATCCAGGCTCGAGCGGTTTGAGGAACCGGATGTGCAGGGACGACACGGCTCGTCCGTCATTCCTGACCCGGTCCACCGCTTCTTCGATGGCGCCCTTGGTGCTGCCCCAGCCAACCACGAGGAGGT
>JBDHMR010000471.1:0-2395 GCA_039656035.1 Gemmatimonadota bacterium | reverse complement strand
TGGCCAGACGACGACCCAAAGGCTCGTGAACACGCGGTAACAGGCGAGCCGGCGACGCCCGAATTTCCCAAGATCGAACTGCACACCCATCTCGAGGGGGCGGTGACGCCGGCGCGTCTGCGCGCTCTGGCCGACCGTTACGGGCAACCCGGTATTCTGCACGCGTGCCTCGCCGCGTTCGGGGACGACGCCGGCGGGTCGCAGTGATCGCGACGGCGCCGGCCGGTGCCCCGCCGTTGCCGACCGGTGCCTCGGCACCATGCCGTTGCCGACCGGTGCCCCGGCACCATGCCGTTGCCGACCGGTGAGATTGGCCTTGTCCGCTGCAGAGGTTATTTTACTTTGTGATTTCGCGATCGCGCGCCACCGATCCGAAGGGACCGACAGATGCAACACGATGCCATCGCTGTGATCGACTTTGGCGGACAGTATGCCCACTTGATCGCCACCAAGGTGCGGCGTCGGGGCGTCCTGGCCGAAATCCGCCAGCCCGAGGACGGGAACGACGTTCTCCGTGGTTATCGAGGCATCATTCTGTCGGGTAGCCCGGCGCTCTCCGCTTTCGGCGAGGACTCGGTCTACAACAAGGAGATCTACGATCTCGACGTGCCGATCCTCGGTTTCTGCTTCGGCCACCAGGAAATTGCCAAGCACTACGGCGGTGCGGTGGTTCACGGCAAGCAGGAGTGGGGGCGGGCCGACCTGCACATCGCGGGCGACCACCCGTTGTTCAAAGGTTTGGCACCGGTAGAGCCGGTCTGGATGAGCCATTTCGACTCCGTCACCGCTGTGGGCGACGACTTCGTGGAGCTGGGCTACACCACGCTGGGATCCGACAGCAGTGAGCACCGCTTCGCCGCCATCGGATCGGACCGTTACCGTCGGTACGGGTTGCAATTCCACCCCGAGGTCGATGATACCGAGCACGGGGACGAGATGATCGCCAACTTCGTCCTGGAGATCTGCGGCTGTACGCCGTCGTGGTCGATGGATCGCTACCTCGACGAGCAGCTGGCACGGATCGTCGACCAGGTCGGCGACGGCTCGGTCTTCTTGCTCGCCTCTGGCGGCGTCGACTCGACCGTCGCGGCGAAGCTGTTCTCCCTGGCACTCGGCCGCGATCGCCTGAAACTGTTGCACGTGGACAACGGCCTGATGCGCAAGGACGAGAGCCGTCGAGTACTTGCGATGTTCGCCCGGATCGGTCTGGCCGACGAGCTGCACTTCGTCGACGCCACGGACGAATTCCTGACCGCGCTCGACGGCGTGGTCGAACCCGAGCGCAAGCGTCGCATCATCGGCACGACCTTCGTCGAGGTCTTCGAACGCGAGGCACGCCAGCTCGGCATCACGGACCATCTGCTGGGCCAGGGCACCATCTACCCCGACACCGTCGAGACCGGTGGCACCCGCCGGGCCGATACCATCAAGACACACCACAACCGGGTGCCGATCATCGAGGAAATGATCGCGGCCGGCAAGGTGATCGAACCGCTGGCGGATCTGTACAAGGTGGAAGTGCGCGAACTGGGCGAACGGCTCGCGATCCCTCACGAAATGATCTGGCGTCACCCGTTCCCCGGGCCGGGCCTCGGCGTGCGGTTGCTCGGTTCGACGGGGGCGGTCGCTGATGCCGACTCGCTGCCGGAGATCGAAGCGCTGGCGTGCGAAATGGCCGCGCGGTTCGACCTCACCGCGCGTGTGCTGCCCATCAAGTCGGTCGGTGTGAAAGCAGATCTGCGTTCCTACGAACACCCCGTACTGTTGCACGGCACCACGTCCTGGGAGCGCTTGCTCGAAGCGTCCGGCGCTATCTTGAAGGAGGTGCCGGGGCTGAACCGTTGCCTCTGGAATCTGGGTGAGGTGCTGCCCGAACAGCTGCAACCGCTTGCGGCGACCACGACACGGGCGCGGCTCGATCTGCTGCGTGAAGCCGACCACCTGGTCATGCAGGGGCTACGGCGGCACGGTGTGTATGAGGAAATCTGGCAGTGTCCAACGGTTCTGGTCCCGCTGGAAGTCGACGGCCGCGGCCGTGAATACTGTATCGTGCGGCCAGTCCATTCCGAGCGCGCCATGACCGCCAAGCCGGCGCCGTTGCCGGACGTCCTGCTCGCCGAGTTGCGTGCATCGATCACGGCCCTACCAGGAATCTCCGGCCTGGCCCTCGACGTGACATCGAAGCCGCCCGGGACCATCGAGTGGGAGTGAAGGGGCGATCGGAGCGGTCGTAGCGCTCACGCATTGTCGAGCAGTTTTTCTAACCGCTCGATCTCGATCTGGACGGCTTGGTCTTCGATACGCGGGAACAGGATCTCCGGTTGGCCCAGTATCCGGCCCGACGGGATCGGAAGGGTGCCTTCCTGCCAGCCGCCGTGCCACAGATCGCTCTCCA
>JBDHMR010000470.1:0-2401 GCA_039656035.1 Gemmatimonadota bacterium | reverse complement strand
TCCCCTCCAGATCGGCCGAGGGTGACATAGCGGCAGCCAGGAGGACGGCCTCCATCGCCTGGGCCTTCTCGTCCTGTCCGCTTTTGCGATAGGACTGGGCCAAGGCCTTCTTGGCCTCCATGTCGTCGGGAACCCATTCCAGGTACTGTTCCCAAGTGGTGGCCGCCGCGGCCCACGACCCCATGTTGCCCAGCACGATCGCCAAATTGAAAGTGGCCTTGTCCCGGTCCTCGGCCAGGGCTTCGTGCCGGCCAGCCACCTCGGCGGATTGCCGGAAGTAGAATGCGGCGCTGTCGGTCTCTCCTTCGTTGGCGAAGAGAATACCCAGATAGTACGAAGCGTTGGGCTCCTCTTGGTAGACGTCATTGGCCATCCGAAGCAGCACCAGTGCCGAGTCGTTGTTCCCGGCCTGGAGGAACTCAGCGCCGGGCCTGAGGAGCGCCACCCACGCGCTGCGCAGGTACTCGTTGATTTCGTCAGAGCATTCCGGAGCCAGCTCAGCGGCGCGAGTGAAGGCACTGTCGAGACCCGCCACATCGCCCTGCCGCATGTAGGCCCGTCCCAGCCAGTACCAGGCACCGGGGTTATCGTCTTGGCCCTTTTCCAGAATGGCTCGAGTCAAGACTTCGACGGCGTCGCTGTACATTCGGTTCTTGTTGTCGGGCACCGAGGTCTTGGTGGCGGAGTTGAGATACGTCGAGCCGCTCCCCACCAAGTAGTGTCCCTCCTTGATGGAACACTGGGGGTCAGCCCAGCTCGCTGGAAGAGCCTTGGCCACCCGGTCGTTGTACACCGGTTCCTGTGCCAGTACTTGACCGGTCACAAGAGGGATGCCTAGTAAGGCGGGGATCACCAACCGCATGTCATGACTCCTTATTGGTAACGTTCGGCCGCCGTGCCCAATCCTCGGGTACGAGGCGCAATGCTCGGTGACGCAGGTCGGCTGCTACTTCATAGGCCGGTTTCTGCTCGGCCTTGGCCAGCGCCACTACGTCATCGTATTCCGGTTTGGCCCGCACTCCGTCAGGCCCCTCCACCAACTTGACACGGGCCATCCCCGACGCCGTCCCGACAGATACCTGACGGCGGGGGAGCGTCACGCGTTTCGCACTCCAGGAGCGGACTCCCGCCGTGGGGCTGTGGCGAAAGAAGGCTTCCGTCACTGCGTCGGCCGCATCGGGCGCTGTCAGTGCTTCGACCCTGAACCCCGGACGGCCCTTCTTCATTGCCGTTACCCACACCTGCACGTCCAACGCGCCGGCATCGAATAGCGCCTGACGCAATGGCTCAACGTACTCCGGGCTCAGGTCGTCGAGGTCGGTGGCGAGGGTTACCACTGTTTCCGCCTCGACGGCGGCCTCGGCCAGGAACAGGCGCAACGCGTTGGCGTATCCGGCCGGATTCCTCGTCCCGGCGCCCCAGCCAGTCCGCACAGCCCTCCACCCTACCGGCGGTGCCCCGCTGCTCAAGACCCTGAGGAGCGCTGCACCGGTGGGGGTGGTTGCCTCGCCCTCCACTGGGCCGTCAGCTCCGACTTCCAAGCCTTCGATCAGCAGTCCCGTGGCCGGAGCCGGCACCGGGATGGTACCATGGGCGCTGCGCACCCAACCGCTCCCCAGGGCAACAGGCAAACTGTGGATCCGTCTTATGCCAAGCTGTTCGAACCCTTCCACGCCGCCTACTATGTCCACCAACACGTCCAGGGCGCAGACTTCGTGGAGGGTAACCTCCTCCGCCGGTTGGCCATGCACCCTACCCTCAGCCTCGCCGATGAGCTCGAGAGCCTTACGGGCCCGCTGTCGGACCCAGGGTGAGAGATCCGCCCGTTCCACCACCTCGATCAAGTCCGTCACCTTGCGGTGCGGGCCGTGCGAGTGATCGGGGTGAGGCCCCGTTGCCGCTGGTCCTTGATGCGGCTCGCTGGGGAGTTCACTGTGCCCCCCGGGCAGCCGAACCGTGACCTTGGTGCCGCCGACTCCGTTGCGGTCGGCTGGGCTGATATCGACCTCGACCTGCGGCATGCCCAGCCTGGTGGGCAAACCCAGCAGCCATTCCCGGGGCGCTCCTACGTCGAGCAAGGCTCCCAACAACATGTCTCCGGCGATCCCAGCCGCCGGGTCGATAATGGCTATCCGCGTTTCAGGCATAGACCAGGAAGTATCGCCTGCCACGCACCATGAGGCAATTCGCCACCTGCTACCGGTACAACCAGCCCGCGCCGGTGTTGAACACCACCGTTTCGTCGCCGGGAGCCAAGATCCCCCGATCCATCAAGAGCCTTACCGCGGCCACCCCCGCCCCACCCTCCGGGGAGAAATCGATCCCTTCGGATCTGGTGGCCAGCAGCGTGGTCTGGACGATGTCTTCGTCGCTCACGGATACGGCACCTCCGCCGCTCTCC
>JBDHMR010000469.1:2429-2974 GCA_039656035.1 Gemmatimonadota bacterium | reverse complement strand
CCGATTGCCGCTCCCCCAATGGCGACCAAGCCGACTGCCGCGCCCCCCAGGGAGAGAACCCCGAGGGCAAGCCCGCCGGCGCTGGCGACCCCCACCGACACCCCGCCAACAGATAACAGGCCGAAAGCGAGTCGGCCAAACGACACGACACCGACCGCCACGTCACCGATGGCGACGATCCCTCTAGCCAGTCCTCTATTCTCGCTGTAGTCCGGACTCGGCCCAAACGCGATGCTGACGAGCGGGAGCCCAAGAAGCGTCGTCTCCGAGGAATATCTCACTGGACCGCCCTTATTCTGTAACGAGCAGCGTGGCCCGGAGGCGTTGGATATCATCATCGCTGATCCCCAGGCCGTCCCGGATGTAGTCGTCCATGGAGCCATAGCGGGCCACGGCTTCGTCGAGCGAGGCGTCGATGTAGCTGCCGTCCAGAATGTAGAAAGCGTTGGCGCCGGCCATGTCCACCTCCTCCGGGGCAACGCCCTGTGCCGCGGCGGCCATCTCTCGAAGCTGGGCCAGCCGCCCTTCGACCTCCTCGGCGCGAT
>JBDHMR010000469.1:0-2402 GCA_039656035.1 Gemmatimonadota bacterium | reverse complement strand
TCCCGCACCGTCTCCCACGGCACGCCCAGAGCGGAGAGCAGAATGGCGGACGCCGTTCCCGTCCGATGGATGCCGTGGGAGCAGTGAAGCACCAGAGGCCGGTTGGCCGGATCGGCCGCCGCCCGGAGAAGGGCAGCGTACTCCGCTGTTGCTTCCCTAATAAGGAGCTGGTGAATTCCCGGATTGAGGGTCGGAGGCAGGAGGGAGAAATCGCCGGTACGCCTCGCCTGATTCACGACGGCGAGGAGTTCTTCGGCGTTCCCGCTGGCGATGGGGAGGGGTATTTCCCGCACGCCGTCCGGCAGACGGTCGGGTCCGTCGTGCTCGATCTCGCCCGGCGTCAGAAAGTTGACGACCGTCCGGATGCCCAACGAGTCCAGTCGGGCAACGTCCGATTCCGAGAGGTCGTCCAGGCGTCCTGACCGGTACACCTCCCCCCAGCGCACAGTCTTCCCATCGGCGGTGACATAGCCACCGATGTCCCGGAAGTTGGCTTGGCCATCGAGATGTACGGCGCGGGAGTGTTCACCCGCAGTGAGGGGATCGTCGTGGGTTTGACATGCCAAGGTGGTCAGGCCGAGCGCCACCATGGTGAAAGGAATGATCCGGTGCATACCGTTTCCTATGAGATAGATGAGAGGGCAAGGCCCCGGGGCACTATGGCCATACCGTCTTGGCCGATCAGTCGCTCGACGGTGTACTCGGCGGCCAGTGCGCCCTTGAGGCGCTCGATAATGTCCGACATCGCTCAGTACTTGCCCGGGGCGGCCGGTTTGGCGTAGGCGATCGGCTGGTTGGGTCGGATGACGCCACTCGTTTCGGCGTATTGCTCCCACGCCAGTGACAGATCCGCCACCAGGTCCGGGCGCTGGCCGGCGAGATCGGTCACCTCGCCAGGATCGTCGTCCAGGTTATACAACTGCCAGGAACCGTTGCCGTATGGCTCGGGCAACCGCAACACCTTCCAGGGCCCCCGGCGGAAGGCGTCCATGCCGTAGGCCTCCCATCCCAACCCGCGTTCCGCAAAGACCGGAGTGGATTCTCCCTGCAACAGTGGCAATAGAGAATGGCCTTGCAGTGGCGCCAACTCGGCGCCGAGGTAGCGGTCCGGATAGTCAGCGCCGGCAGCCTCTAGGAACGTCGGCAGCAGGTCCATCACGTGGATAGGGACGGCGCTGCGTCCCGTGGTACCCGGAATTGACACCGGAAGCTTGACGATGCCAGGGGTCTGGATGCCGCCTTGGGTGACGTAGCCTTTGAACAACCGAAACGGGGTGGCCGCGGCGTAAGCCCACCCTGGTCCGATGTCCCCCGACGAGTTCGGCAGTCCTTTATTGTCGAGGTCGTTGTCGAACTGGCCAAAGAAGTCTCCGGCCGCTCCGCCGAGCGCCAGATAATCGAGGATGGTGGTGCGGCTGGGGCCGTTGTCCGACAGGAACACGATCAGCGTGTTGTCGTACTCGCCGATCTCCCGCAGGTACTGGACGACCCTCCCTATGCTCTCGTCCATGTAGTCGATCATGGCGGCGTACACTTCCATGTCGCGCGCCCGGGTGGCCTGTTGCTCTGGGGTCAACTGATCCCAGGCCAGGATCCATTCAGGGCGTGGGTGCGCACGATGCGAGTCGGCCAACAGGCCGAGGGATCGTAGGCGCTCGACCCGCTCCGCAGCGAGCGCATCCCATCCACCGTCGTAGCGGCCGCGATATTTCTCCATGTATTCAGCCGGTGCGTGAAGCGGGTTGTGCGCTGCGGTATAAGACAGGTAAGCAAAGAACGGTGTTCCGTCTTCGGCGTTGTCGGAGATGAATTCAATGATGCGATCGGTATAGTAAGTGGTGGAGTAGAAGTCAGTCGGCAGTTCGTTGACGGGTTGGCCGTCCTGCACGTACCGAGTTGTGCTCCCAGGGACGAGTGCATTCTGATCCGCCCAGTGGCTAGCGCCGCCGTTTACCAAAGCGAACGACCGGTCGAAGCCCCTGCCGCTCGGCAGGTTGCGTTCGTCGTGACCCAGGTGCCACTTGCCGGTCATGTACGTGTGGTATCCTGCGTCGCGGAGCAGCTCTCCCATCGTCACCACGCGGTCGGACAGATGTCCCTCGTAACCTGGTTGGCCTCGTTGATTCTCGGCCGCCACCTCTGGGTTACCGCCCATGCCCGCGATATGGTAGTCCACCCCTGAGAGCATGGCGCCCCGTGTCGGCCCGCAGTTGGGGGCGACGTGGAACTGGGTCAGCTGCACGCCGGCTGCTGCCAGGGCATCGATGTTGGGCGTTTCGATTTCGCCACCGTAGGCGCCGACGTCGGTGTATCCGATGTCGTCGGCTACGATGAGGAGGATGTTGGGGCGCTCGACGGGGCGGTCCACCGCGCATGCCATGCTGAGCGCGGCGACCGCCCCG
>JBDHMR010000468.1:0-2402 GCA_039656035.1 Gemmatimonadota bacterium | reverse complement strand
CATCGAGCCGAAACGCTCATCCCGTTTTTCATCACCCGGCTGACGGCCGTGCTCGACTCGATAAAATAACGGAGAATTGGCACCCATGCGTGACGCCCGGCCCGGCGAGCTGTAAGGATGACGCGGATCGCGCGGGCGCCAGGCACTTACCCGGGATGTTGCGCCCGATTCATTGCATGGGCGCCACCCCTTTTGACTATTCAACAAATGTGTACGTGGCACCCGTGGATGATCGGTGGCACCCATGTGCTGTTAGGGAGGCGCAACAGGGTTTCTGAAGACTGCAGAATGGGGCTGCTCAGGGCAGCGCTGCGATGATTTGGCGATACTCATCCTCGGGGAACGCGCGAAGGGTCTCGGTGCGCACGGCTCCCCCCGCTCCGATGGAAAGAGCTAGCTTCGCCACTGTTTCATCGTTCGGGGCTTCGGCGATCACCACCGCATCGTATTGGCCCATCACGAGATAGTATCCCTTGATTTCCGCGCCCATGGCCTGGAACGCTTGCTTGGCAGCGTCGAGCCGGGCTGGGCTTTGCTTGACATTTTCGACGCCTGTCTGCGAGTAACGCAGGAGGGTTATGTATGTGGGCATTGATCCACCACCTTTCCTTTGTGCTCCCGTGCGCCTCCCTCGAAAGCGCGATGTTTCGATCTTGAAAGCCTGCAAGATGAATATGGGTCGCGGCCGTGTCATTGGCAAGCCCGCTTCCCGGGGCCGGATCAGCCCGGAACAAGGGCAGGGCCGACAGCCTTGGTACTTTGAGATGGATATGAGGGGGCTAACACGGAGAGTATCAAAAGTGCCGGCCCTGGCATTTAAACAACGCTCAACGCCCAGGCGAGTTTGCCTCAGATGCCGGTTACCTTCGCATGTAGCTGAACGCCTTCACGATGTCGATGAAGTCGTCGCTGGTGAAGGTGAGCTCCCAGTCGCCGGTGCGCACGGCGCCCGGGTAATACGAGCCCTTGTTCACCATCTCCTCGTCCTTGAGCGTGAGAACCAGCGTGTAGGGCGGATCGAGCCGATAAGGCCGATACCGCTCCAGACCAGCAAGCGCCTTTTCGGCCCCGGCCCGGATCATTCGGCGCGAAACCCCCGGGTGGAGGTTGAGTGCGGCGGCCCCGATTCCCTCCTTGACTGCCACCGTCTCGACCTCGCCGAGCAGTGCCTCCATCTGCGCACAAAGCGCCTTGTCGCCGGCCACGAAGACCACCGGAACACCGTAAGAGCCGGCGATCAGCGAGTTGTAGCCCCCCTCTGGCATCGAGATCCCGTTGACCGAGAAGTTCGTCACGCTCCCGGAGCTGGTGTGCTCGAGCAGCGCGTCCGGGGTCCCGGCCCTGGCGTGATAACCGATGAAGATCACAGCATCAAAGCTCTCGTCCACCCCTTCCATCATGCCCTTGGGCCCGCCCGACCAGTCGCGGATCAGCCGTGCGTGCTCGTCGAGCAGCTCGGGCAAGAGATTGCGCGCCGAACCGTGCGAGTCCCGTACCACGATCTCGGTGGCGCCCGCCGCCAACGCGCCCTCGATGGCGGCGTTGACCTCGCGGGTCATGATCTTTCTGAAGTAGTCGTAGTCCTTGCCGTCGCGCATCACGTCTTCCCAGTTCGCCACCCCGGTGATTCCCTCCATGTCAACCGAGATGAAGATCTTGAGGCCGTCGCTCGACTGGGCAAAGGCTAATGTCGTGGCCATCATCGCCACCACCAGAACACAACCCGCTCTTCTCATCTCCGTCCTCCTCCTCCGACCCGTACGCGCCATCCGCGGCTGACCCACGACGCGGCACGCCGAGCGGTTTCCTCGTGTCCCACGAGTGTAGCAGCCGGCAAGCTTCCTGCCGAGGAATAGTGGTGTAGTGGTGCCAGGAGAAACGTTGTTAACTTTCTTGATCGGGGAGGGATCTGTGAGGAAGGTCTCGAGGGTTTCGGGTGGGCAATTAAACAAAGTTAAGAAAGTTTCCCCTGGCACCGCTACACGGCCCCCTTTCTACACGGTCCCCTTTTCTCCCGATTATCTGGAGGTTTGCTCTGGCGCAGGGGAAGTCTTGCCTTTCACGTACTGGTCGTACCAAGCCAACCGGCGTTCTAGGAAATCCTTCTGATGCGGCATCGTCCACCCGCCGTGGTGTTCGCCCGGATAGACAACGAGCAGCGTAGTGATGCCGCGGCGGCGAAGGGCCTGGTAAAGTTGCTCGGAATTCTGGACGGGTACGTTCCAGTCCTTTTCGCCGCAAGCGAACAGAGTGGGGGTCGAGACATTTTGAATATGGTTGAAGGCTGAGAAACTATCCCATAGTTCACGCGTTTCCCAGGGCAGGCCAAACTCAGACTCCCACCAACGCTGATACATATCGTGGCCGTAGTTGGCGAGAGACAGTCCGGTGCCCGCGCCGCT
>JBDHMR010000467.1:0-2404 GCA_039656035.1 Gemmatimonadota bacterium | reverse complement strand
CCGGAGCAAGAACAACTTGTAGCGGTGCTGGACTTCGAAGGCCTGGGATTGGACACGCTCGACTATCTCACTCAGGCGATTCCGGAATTTCTGGCGCTGGCCCTGACGGGTGAGACCGGCGGGCCGCGGGCGATAGACCGAAGAGTGGTCATCAGGGCGTGGAACAATGTCCAGGGGATGACGGCTGATCCGCAGGAGCGCTACCGGCGCGTAGTGGAAGAGTTGGGCGCCACGCACCTGCTCACCGGAACGGTGATTCGGCAGCCCACAGGCGTGCTGGTGCAGGCGGAACTCAGACGAGGGCGGGAGATCGTGACCGAGGCCAGCGTCGTGGCCACAGAAGAGAGCGCAATCGTAGCGGCGGAGGCGGTCGGGGTGCAGCTCCTGGCTGCGTCGGCTGGTGAGTTCGAGCGGTTGCCGGGGCTGGTCAGCTCTTCCACGGCCGCGGTGCGGGACTGGCTCAATGGCACCCAGACCTTCCGCCGGGGACAGTACGACAGCGCCGCGGCGATGTTCTCCCAGGCGGTCGATGCCGACACCACCTTCGCCTTGGCCGCGTGGGGCATGATGGGGTCAGCCATGTGGCTCGAACAGCCCGGACGCTACTATCGCCGAGGCCGGCGCCTGGCATGGCTGCATCGGGATCGGTTGCCGCCGGCCGACTCGGTATTCTTCGTGGCCGAGAGTTACCGCAACGGGTATCCCGAAGCGATCGGCGAGCGAGCTTCACTCGAGCTGTATCGGTTGGCGGTCCAGCAATACCCTGATCGCTGGGAGAGTTGGATACGATACGGGGATTACCTGTGGCACGAGGGCGGAGCCTACGTCGACGACGGCCGGGCCCTGGCCGTGCAGGCGTTCAGGCGGGCCATCGCACTGGACTCGCTGGCGCACAACGAGCCATGGGAACACCTGGCCGAACACGCTTTCATTACGAACGATCTCGAGGCGTTCCAGAAACTACCGCCGCAATTCCAGGATCCTGCGCTGAGGCTGGCTTTGGATCTAGCGATGGGCACCGATCTGGATTCCACCACCTGGCAGGCCTTGGAAGAAGACTATTTTCCTCCTATCTACGCCCTGATAGGCCTGCAGGCCATGGGGGCGGCCATGGAGGGCGCGGAGCGTCTCGCCGAGATCCTGGCACGACGCGCGGGGGACGGTGACGGCAATTCGGCGCAGTTGGCAGGCTTCTTTGCCTTGAACCGGGGACAGCCCGGCCGAGCCACGGAACTGCTACGGGTCGCCGAAAGCGGTGGCAACCAGGAACCCGAGATGTGGATCCAGGCCGGCATCTACTGGGATGCCGAGCCTGATGAGGTGATGCGGGTGAGGGATTCCCTGGAAGTCGCCACGCGCCAGATCTCCGCCGAGGCCGTCGCCAGTCCCGACCGGGACGCGGTGACCAAATTGCATCAGCGCTGTTGGCTCGCCGTCTCAGATTTGGGCGGTGCCGGAGGTGTTGATCTGGAAGAGACAGCGGCGCTGGCGCGCCAAGCCGAAAGCATGGCCGACAACATGCGCAGCGCCCGCTGGCCTGGGCTGTGCGCCAGGTTCCTTGAAGCGCTGGCGGCCGTGCACGCCGGCGATCCTTCCGCTGGCGCCAGGGTAGCTGCCGCAGACTCCGCCTTCGGCCTGGGTGTTAGACCTCGCTACCGGGTGGCGTGGGCAACCCTTCTGGCGGACCTGTACGACCGCGTGGGGGAACCGGAGCGAAGTCTCGCCATTCTGAGGCGTGTGTGGATGAACGGCGGTGAGGAATACGTCCAGTTTCTTGCTCCCCGCTTGCTTCGGCGTGCCCGCCTGGCCGCGGAACTCGGCTACCGGGATGAAGCCATCCAATCCTACCAGCACTACCTCACGCTGCGTTCCGATCCGGAGCCTGTGCTGGCCGATCAGGTGGAGGCTGTGAGGATGGAGCTGGCGGAACTGCTCGAAGAGTAGTGGCGTTCCTCTCGGAGTAGCATTCTTCGAACAACGAGATCCCGGTCGCAGAGGCTCACGTGGTGCCAACCCTCCTCAGCCGCCTGACCGCCTGACCGCCGTCCTCTGTCCTCTGTCCTCTGGCGCCGTCGACCCCCATATTAGCTCACCATGTCAGATCGCCTCCACGACCTGAAGACCGCCCTCACCGGTCGCTACGAGATCGATCGCGAGATCGGCCAGGGCGGCATGGCCACCGTCTACCTGGCGCGCGACGTCAAACACAACCGCCAGGTTGCGGTCAAGGTTCTCCAGCCTGACCTGGCCGCGGCACTGGGTCACGAGCGGTTCATTCGTGAAATCGAAATCGCCGCCAATCTGTCGCACCCGCACATCCTGCCCCTGTACGATTCGGGCGAGGCCGATGGCTTCCTCTACTACGTCATGCCCTACATCAAGGGCAAGACCCTTAGAGAGCGTA
>JBDHMR010000466.1:0-2405 GCA_039656035.1 Gemmatimonadota bacterium | reverse complement strand
AGCGGCCGGCGCGGACGCCATCTTCCGCCCGGACCAGATTCATGACGACCTGGCGCACTATTGCAAGACGCTGGCGCGGATCGGCATCCCGCCGTCCAGCGTTCTCCTGGTCGAGGACGATTTGGCGCAGGCACAACTGGTCGCCTCGGCGCTGGAATCGTCCAACATCCGCGTGAACCACGCGGAGAACGCTGCCCGGGCGCAGGAAATCCTGGCGCAGGAAATTCCCGACATCATCCTGCTGGACGTCGAGCTTCCCGACCTCGACGGTTTTAGCTTGGCGCGGCTCATCCGCCAGGATCCGAAATTCAACCTGCTACCGATCGTGTTCCTGACCGGACGCGGCTCGATCTCCAGTCACATCGAAGCGCTCAGAGCCGGAGCGGACGACTTCCTGACCAAGCCGATCGACAAGAGCATCAACCTGCTGCTGCAAGTCGTCATCACGCGGGCCGAGCGCGGGCGGCGCATACGGGAGATGGTCCACAAGGACGGGCTCACCGGGCTGCTCAACCACGCCACTCTCATGGCGGAACTGCAGAACGCCGTCGAGTACTCCCAACGCAACGACGAGAAGTGCGCCTTCCTGATGATCGACGTCGACCATTTCAAGCGGGTAAACGATCGCCACGGGCATCTGGTGGGCGACCAGGTGCTGCTCCACGTAGCGCACGTGTTCCAGAGCGTGGCGCGGGCCAGCGACCTGATCGGCCGGTACGGGGGTGAGGAATTCGGCATGGTACTGCGGCGCAGCAATCACGACGGCGCCGAGATGGTAGCCCGGAAACTACAGGAGGCCCTGCGGGATCGCCCGGCCGCTACCAAGAATGGCGAAACCATCCCGGTAGAGGTGAGTATCGGGATCGCCGTCTATCCTGGTGACGGCTCGACGGGGTCGATACTGGCCCACTCCGCCGACGTGGCCCTGTACCGGGCCAAGACCAGTGGCCGGAATAGAGTGGCGCATTCCAGCCAAGGCATCGGAGCCATGGCACCGGCCGATAATCAGTCACCGCCGGCCTGAATGCTCTAACCGGCCAAGCGGGCCGACACCCCATCACCACCATCAGCCCGTTCATCAGCGAACAGCAGGCGACCCTCACGAAGAGTGGCGCCGCGCATGGTGAGAGCCAGTGCCTCGCCCAACTCATCTACCAGGTGCACTTCCAGGGTGTCGAGCACTTCTTGGGGTAGATCTTCGAGATCGGCTTCGTTTTCCTTGGGCAGTACCACGGAGGTGATGCCGGCCCTCACGGCGCCAAGGACCTTTTCCTTGACTCCGCCGATGGGCAGGACACGTCCCCGCAGAGTGATCTCCCCGGTCATGGCGATGTCGTGGCGCGCCGGCCAGCCCGACAGGGCCGATACCACCGCTGTCGCCATGGCGATACCCGCTGACGGGCCTTCCTTGGGTACCGCGCCGGCCGGGACGTGGATGTGGATGTCCCGCTCGAACATCTCTTCGTCTATCTGCAGCGCCGCGGCGTGTGTCCGGGCGTAGGTCAATGCCGCCCGAGCAGACTCTTTCATTACATCACCCAACTGACCGGTGAGAAGCAGATCGCCTTTGCCGCGCATGGTGGAAGCCTCGACGAACATGATGTCGCCGCCGGCGGGCGTGTAGTACATCCCGGTAGCCACACCCACCTGATCGGACTCGGCGGCGTGTTCGGGGTGCACCTTGGGCCGGCCGAGAATGTCGCGAACCCCCTCGACATCGACGCTCAGACTGGTGATTTCGCCACCGGCGATACGACGGGCGACCTTGCGGGCCAGCTTGCCCAGCTCGCGCTCCAATTGGCGTACGCCTGCTTCGCGCGTGTACGCGGCGATGGACTCGGCAATGGCCTCGTCGGTCACCGCCAGGCGCTCGCCGTCGAGCCCGTTGTCGGTGAGTTGGCGCGGAAGTAGGTAACGTCGCGCGATGTGCAGCTTCTCACGATCGGTGTAGCCCGAGAACTCGACGACCTCCATCCGATCGAGCAGCGGCCCGGGGATGTGCTCGATGAAATTTGCCGTGGCGATGAACAACACTTCGCTGAGATCGAACGGCACGCCGAGGTAGTGGTCGGTGAAGCTGTCGTTCTGCGCCGGGTCGAGCACCTCGAGCAGCGCGCTGGCGGGGTCGCCCTGGAAAGAGACACCGAGCTTGTCGACTTCATCCAGCAGGAACACGGGGTTCTTGGTGCCGGCCTGCTTCATGCCGGCAATGATGCGGCCGGGCATGGCCCCCACGTAGGTCCGCCGATGGCCGCGTATGTCGGCTTCGTCGCGTGCCCCGCCGAGCGATATGCGTACGTACTCTCGCCCCATTGCCCGGGCGATGGATTTGGCGACCGACGTCTTGCCGACGCCCGGGGGACCGACGAACAGCAGGATCGGTCCCTTGGGGGCCTTGTCATCTT
>JBDHMR010000465.1:0-2411 GCA_039656035.1 Gemmatimonadota bacterium | reverse complement strand
AATCACTCAGCATCTGCATCAACTGCGGTGGCTTCAGGGTCAATGACATGCGAGGCGGATTCGAAGTGGTGTTGACGGCCCACGCCGGGGCCGCGTTGCCGTGCACTGATATCCGGGCGCAGATGGACAGCCAGATTACCTGGGACGGTTGCCTGTCACCGCGCGGCGGAACCAGAGACTCGGTTCGGGGCATCATAAAGCTGGCGTTCGTGGATTCTACCGGTGCAGCGGGCGCCCTGGAATTCTTCGACATTCAGGGTGACGCCGACTCCGCCATGGCGTCGTGGCGCTCGTCGTGCACCAAGCTGGATCAGACTGTCAGCGATTGTCCGCGCGGCGAGGGTGCCGCGCGTTGGCTGCCGCTAGCTACAGAGGAAACAGCGGCCCGGGAGTCTGCCCTTCAGCCGCAGCCTTGAGCCGGTGCATCAGAGCACCCCACGTGGTGTTGCACCTGGCGTACTCGCCGCCCAGCGACCGCCATCCGCGGTGAGCAAAATGCAGGTCCACGGCACCCCCATCGGGTGTCAAGTGGAATTCCACCTCGGTACGTTCCCATTCGTCAGGATCCCCCATACAGGTCCACTTGACCCGCCGGCCGCCAACGAGTTCGTCAACTCGCATACGGAACACCGTAGCCCGGTCGTTGAAACCGAACACCGCTATAGAGCCTTCGACCGGCTCAGCATCAACGTCGTGGGTCCACCAACTGCGTAGACCCTCGCTGGAAACGATGAGATCGAAGACGTGCTCAGGGGTGGCGTTAATCTTTATCTGGTGCAGGATGTTGGGCATGGGGCTCCGCCGTGGTTGGACCATGATAGGATAATGCCACGCGCGGCTATATGGGAGCTTTCGGCGTAAATTCGAAACCCTCGGTACCCCCTAGTGCTGCATGCCGGCGTGCCCCGACCCGGCACTTCCGTTGTCCCCGCGAGCCAATTCAGCGTCTATCACCGTCCGGATGGCGGCAATCTGATCGTGCCCGGCAAAGCCTATCCACTGCTGGACGATCTGGCCCTCGCGGTCCACCAGGAGCGTCAGGGGCAGCCCACGATAGTGGTACACGCTCTTCATGTTACCCCGGCCGAGGGCCGCAGGGAAAGTGAAACCGAACTCGTCGAGGAAGTCGGCCGCGTCGTCCGGGTCGACGTCTTCATTCAGCGTGACGAACCGGAACACTGGGTTTTCTATGGAGAGCTGGAGCGAATCCAGCGCGGGCATTTCCTCACGGCACGGTTCGCACCAGCTGGCCCACACGTTGATGAGGGTCACCCCGCCGAGAAGTTCGTCCGAGCGCATCGACCCGCCTCGGAGGAGTTCGAGGTCGAACGACGGGAAGGTCTCCCGGTCAGCCACGGCGACGCCGCTCAACAAACGGAAATCGTCGAACTGGTACAGCCGCCCGGCCGGATTGACCGCCAGCGATGGCAGCGCGGTATTCAAGTGCGCCGTGCGCACCAACGTCCCCGTGGCCGGCCGATACACGTCCAGCCGGCTCTCCGATGTAGTGAAGCCGGGGGTGCTCAGCAGATAGAGCAAGCCGTCGGGACCGAACGTGAGGCCCAAGTTGACCGGGTGATAATCGACGACGGGCTCACCCTCGTGGATCTCGAACCGCGGTTCGGTGGTGCTCTGGGGGAGATCGCGGGTGGTCCGCCAGAGCGTGTCTCCAGCGGTGGTCAGCGCAATCAGTTCATCACGAATGAACGGTGCGTAGTATAGCGTATCCCCTCGCACTGCCAGGTGGCCCGCGTTGGCCATTTCCCGGAGCAGCACGTGTTGCGGCACCACGGCCTGGCCCAGCGAGTCCACTGTCTGGTCGTCCCGGATGTGGATCAGCAATGGCGCGGGCGCAGGATCCCAGCGGAAGGAAAACAACTCGCTCGATCGTACCAACCAGACACCGCCGCCCGCGGCGTCGGGTGTCAGCTCGGCGAAATCGAACAACCCGCCAATGGTAGAGCGGACATCCCCGTCGTCCCCGATCTGCATCACTTCCCCTTCGCCGGTGACGATCCACCAACCATCGGAGATTCGCGTGGCGCTACGAACCTCGCGGGCGCCAACGTGGAGCCTTGGCTGACGGACTCGGAGATCCTGGTCCACCACGAGGACGTTTCCCGCCCCGCTGAGGACCGTGCGGTATCCCTCGCCTGCCGGCCCTGCGGTTCGGCCCTGCAACCACAGGAGTGCCACCGCTTCCCCGGGGAACGCGGTATCCACCGCCAAAACGGTCGACCCGTCCTCCGCGAGATATTCGATCAGGGGTGCGGGCTCGGCGCCCGGCCCGAGTACGGCCCGGGCGCCGAGCGCTGCAACGACGACCAGCCCAATGGGCGCCAGCAGGCGGACCGGCCGGGGAAGACTCCCCCAGCCGGCCCTTCTCGACTCCGTGCTCACGACTTCTTGAT
>JBDHMR010000464.1:0-2419 GCA_039656035.1 Gemmatimonadota bacterium | reverse complement strand
TGCCTACTTTCAGCTGAGGCTGGTGTGGACGCCGAAGAACCAGGTGCCCCAGCCGGTGAGCGGCCTGCCCGTCTATTTCGACGTCAACCTCACGGTAGGCGGCACCAACACCTACGATATCCCGCCGGGCCGGTCGGAGAAGAGCTACGAGTTCACCATGCCCGTGAACGGCCGCCTGCTAGGGGTTGGCGGCCACATTCACGACTACGGTGTCGAGGTGCGCCTGGAAGACGCCGAGACGGACAAGGTCATTACCACGATTGAGACCGTGCTGGACGAGAACGGCTGGGTAATGGAGCTGGACCGCCACCTCTTCGGTGTGGCTGGACGTGGCAAGAAGCTCGAGGCTGACCACCGTTATCGTGTGGTGGCGGTCTACGACAACCCGACCGGCAAGACCCTCGAATTGGGTGCCATGGCCCACATGGTGGGTCTCCTCGCGCCCGACGATATAACCAAGTGGCCGGCCATCGACCTGGAGGATCCCGTATACCAGAAAGATCTCGCTTCATTGGCAGACCAATTCAGCAAGATCGTTCCCATGAACATGCAGCACCAAGAGGACGAGCACCGCGATCATGACGATGGTGCCGACGACGGAGAGTAATCAGAAACTAGAAACTAGAAATCGCGAATTGGAAACTGGGAATTGGGGTGAGTCGCCAATTTCCAGTTTCCAATTTCTAGTCCAGCACGCGCCTCACCCCCACCCAACGCTTCCACCACCACCGCCCGTAGGGATCGTCCGAGCTCAGCCGACTGAGCTGTACCCCGCGTGACGCGGAGTGGATGAATTGCCCTTCCCCGACATACAACCCGACGTGAGTTACCGGCCCTCCTCGCGTGCTGAACGTCAGGATGTCACCAGGCCGCAGTTCGCCGAGTTTCTTGCCTACCTTGCGACCGGCCTCGGCCTGGTCCCGGCTGACGCGGGGGATGCTGATCCCCTGGGTGCCGTAGGCGTATTGGATCAGTCCTGAGCAATCGAAACCGCCGTCGGCTCCTCCGGTTCCGCCCCACACGTAGGGCGTTCCCATAGCCCCGGTGGCGGCGGCCACGACGCCGCTGAGCCGGTCGGCCACGTCCGCCGAGGCCCCGGCGTCGACCAGGTCGGCCCTGACCTCGGGCTGGCCGGGAACCGGCGCCGCCGGCTTGGCCTCAGTGTATGCCGGCTGGGGTGGTGGGCCCCCGGTGCTCCAGAACACCTGGACTCGGGCGCCAAACTCCAGGCCTTCGACGTCGACCGGAGACAATGAATGCCACCGGCCCTCTATTCCGAGAGAGAGGAAGTTGAAGGGTACGACTTCGAACCCGGCACCGGCCCACCACCCCGACCACACCGACTCGGAGGCCCCCGAGGCGGTGCCGCCCTCGACACCGCCCATGAAGTAGAGTCCCGGCTCGCCGCCCTGAAACAGGGTCAGGGACGCGCCCACCCCGGAGAGATACAGGTTGGAGGTGGACCGGGGACTCAGATAGGTGCCGTAGAGAGTGCCGCCCACCGGACCGATGATCCGTTGAGTATAGGCCAGCCGGCAGGCGGACCAATCGGGGCTGCCAATGATGCGCCCGGCTTCGAAGGCGATACCCTGAGCCTGGGCGCCGCCGGACACCAGGCTGCCGGCCAGCGTGATGATCGGCAACGCGATTCGTGTGAACCGCATGCCCGGACTCAGGGCTCGACCAGGGACGGCCGGCCGGTGCGGATGTTCACCAGGTACAGCGCCCGGGCCTGGCAGTTGAGCCACACCCTGGCCCGCAAAGTGGAGTCGTTCTCCAGCGTCGGCACCTCTCTCGTGTAGAGGAGTGGCACCGGGACGGTGTCACGGGGCGTGCGAATTTCCATGGCGCGTTCACGGCACGTTCCACCAAGGCTATCCTGTGCCACGCGTCCGTCCGTGAACCACACCTCTGCCCCACCAGGCGAAGTCAGTGCCAAGGAGTCCACGAAGGTGGTAGCTGGGCGGCCAGGTGATGCCCCGGCGGCGTCCGGCGCAGCCTCTTGCTCGGTCCCGTCACCGCAGCCGGCCACTGCGGCGCTCAACAGGGCTCGCCTGAACCAGGTGAACGCATCAGAGCTGGTCATCAATCTCCCAACGAATCGGTGTCAGGTGTGGCGTCTTCGGACACGTGGAGTACTCGGCGCAATTCCGGTGAATGGCGCAGCAAGGAGATCCACAGTTGCAACGCCAGAAGGCCCGATAGCGCTGCGGCGACAATGGTCAGTAGCAGACCCATGCGCGGGTTGGCGACGCCGCTGGCGATGGTGGCGCCGATACCGCCCCCAAAATGCGAAGCTGCCCACGCCACCAAGGGCGTGAGCAGCCAACCTAGAATTCGTAGAGCGACGCGGACCGGCCTCATCCCGCTCAGGCGCGCCGGCGACTCGTCATCGAAAAGAGCGCGGCGATAGCGAATC
>JBDHMR010000463.1:0-2419 GCA_039656035.1 Gemmatimonadota bacterium | reverse complement strand
CGTGACCGCTTCCATCCGTTGGCTGGAGTCGCCCGAGCGGGGTGCCGGGTCGGTCAACCTCGACCTCGAGCGGGCCCGCGACATCGTGGCCCGCATGCGTGAACTGCAGACGACGCTGGGTATAGCCGGCGAGCCCGACCTGGCTATGGTCACCCGGCAACCCGACGTGCTGGTAGCCGGCGCCGGTGAGGCGTCAGAAGTGGTGTGGGAAGAGGTGGAGCCGGTGATGCGGGCGGCCGTGACCGAGTGCAAGGCCATGCGACGGCGTGAGGGCGACGTCCTGCTGGGCGAGTTGCTCCATCGGCTCGAGCTACTGGAAGAAGCGTCCGCAGTCGTCGCCGAACGTGCGCCACAGCGATTGACCGCCGAGCGCGACCGGCTTCGTGCCTCGGTGGGAGAGCTCCTCGATTCACGCAAGGTCGATGAGGGCCGGCTGGAACAGGAGATCGCCTACTTGGCGGACAAGCTGGACATCACCGAGGAGCTGGTCCGGTTGCAGGCGCACATAGCCGCTTGCCGAGAAGCCCTCGGCCAGGACAACCCGGTGGGGAAGCGGCTCGGCTTTCTGGCCCAGGAGATGGGCCGCGAAGTGAACACCATCGGGTCCAAGGCCAATGACGCGGCCATCGCCGCTGAGGGCGTCACCATGAAGGGTGAGCTGGAGAAATTCCGGGAACAACTCGAGAACATCGAGTGAGCTATTTCCTGTTGGTCCTGTCGTCGCCCTCGGGCGGAGGCAAGTCGACCATTGCGCGCAAGTTGGTGCAGGGACGGGACGACGTGGCCTTTTCGGTGTCGGCTACCACACGGCCCATGCGTGCTGGAGAAGAGGATGGGAAGGATTACCACTTCCTGAGTGACGAGGAGTTCGATAAGCGGATCGAGGCCGACGAATTCCTGGAGTGGGCCAACTACAGCGGCCGCCGGTACGGCACGTTGGTGAAGGAGGTGCGGCGCATCTTCGAGGAAGGAAGCAATGCCGTACTCGACATCGAGGTCGAAGGCGCCCGGCAGGTACGCCGGAAGTTTCCCGACGCCGTCACGGTGTTTCTGTTGCCGCCGTCAGGCGCCGAATTGGCCGCTCGTCTCAGGGGACGGGATACCGAGAGCGATGAGCAGGTCGCCCGTCGACTGACACGGGCGCAGCAGGAGTTGCGGGCTGCCAGCGAGTACGATTACGTGGTCGTCAACGACGATCTCGTCCTGGCGGTCGAACAGGTAGCGGCCATCGTTGAATCGGAGTCGTTGAGGGTAGCCCGGCTAGAAGATCTCACCGAGCTGCTGGAAGATTTGCAGCGCGGGGTGGCGAAAGCGCAGTCGCCCGCGTCCAAACCGTAGGAGGAGATAATTTCGTGAAGATCTATACCCCCGCCGAGGCCGCAATGGTGGCCGGCAACAAGTACCTCGGCATTCTGGTAGCCGCCCGCTTTACCCGCTACCTGAATGACTTCCCCCGGGATCGACTCCCGACCCAGGAAGAGAAGCTGACCACGACCGCGCTCGAGGCGTTGTCGAACGAGACGCTGTCGTACAAGCTCATCAGGCGTCGACGCTCCGAGGCTTAGCGCCATGCTGGAGGGCCGACGAATCCTGCTCGGCGTGTCCGGTGGGATCGCCAGCTACAAGAGCTGCACCCTCGCCCGCCTGCTGACCCAGGCCGGCGCCCGAGTGTCGGTGGCCCTCACCCGTGGTGCGGCTCAATTCGTCGGACCGGTCACCTTCGAAGCGCTTACCGGACAGCCGGTGCTCACTTCACTGTGGGAACCCAGTCAGGCGCTCGACCACGTCAGGATTCCCCAACAAGTCGATTTGATCATCGTGGCACCAGCCACGGCGCACCTGATGTCCCGGGCGGCGCAGGGGTTGGCTGACGATCTCCTCACCACCATGCTGGTGGCCCGCACCGCACCGCTCCTGCTGGCGCCGGCGATGAATGACGACATGTACCAACACTCGGCCGTGCGGAGCGCCGTGGATCTCCTGGCCACCCAGGGCGCCGTGATCGTTGGGCCTGCCGTCGGCGATTTGGCGGAAGGTCCGTCCTCGCGCCCGGGCCGAATGGTCGAGCCCGAAACAATTTTCAACGAAGCAGTACGCTTGTTGTGTCGCGGTGGTGCGCTCGAGGGACCTACCGTGGTCGTGACCGCTGGTCCCACCAGGGAGTCGATCGACCCGGTCCGCTTCGTGAGCAACCGATCGGGCGGTCGCATGGGCTACGCGCTGGCACAAGCGGCTTGGTGGCGCGGAGCGACGGTTACCTTGATCACGGGGCCGTCTTCCTTGCCAGTACCGGACGGGGTGGCACTCGAACGCGTCGAAACCACCGCCGACATGGCAGCGGCTGTAGCGGCTGTGCGTCCCCAGGCCGACGTTTTGATCATGGCCGCAGCGCCGTCCGATTACCGGCCCGAAGCTCCCT
>JBDHMR010000462.1:0-2422 GCA_039656035.1 Gemmatimonadota bacterium | reverse complement strand
TCGGGGTCCCGCTTTCGCACCAGCATCTCGGCCCAGCCGAATACCCCGGCGATGGCGTTGCGCATTTCGTGATTGACGGTGGCGAAGAAGCGCTCTCGCGACCGGTGCAACTGCTGAACTTCTTCCAGCAACCGGGTCGACTCTTCATGCAGGCGGGCGTTCTCCACCGCCGCCGCGGTCTGGGCTGCCAGCATGGTGGCTATATGTTCGTCTTCCTCGCTAAACTCGGCTCCCGAGAGATGCTCGGCTACGTATAGATTACCGAAGATGCCGCGACGTCCTACGATGGGCACGCCGAGGAACGTCTTCATGATCGGGTGGTCGGGCGGGAGCCCGTGTGCTTCCGGGTGCTCGGTGATGTCTTTCAGCCTAATGGGCCTGGCTTCCCGAATTACCAATCCCAAGACGCCCCGGCCCTCTGGCGGAGAGCCGATGTTCTTACTGGCCTCCGGGGAAATGCCGGACGTGGTGAAACTGGAGAGGGTTCGGCCGTCTTCAGCCAAGACCCCGATGGCCGAGTAGCGGGCGGACAACAGCTCGCGGGCAAGGTCGGCCACCTGTTGCAGCACACCCTCGAGCGATAATTCCGACGTAAGGAGGAGCCCGGCCTGTACCACCTGCTCCAACCGGTTATTGGCTCTGCTGGCCGTGTCGGTCATGGGTTAATTCTATCATCTCCCTGTGTTTTTCGCTCCGATCTCTTTCGAGCCAGATTCATGTTCTCTTCATGTGGAAAAGGCCAAGTTGCTTCCATCCATGAGACTCTCCACGCCCCAGTGGCACATCCTCGTCGCCACGGACTATACTGAAGCCGCCCGCTACGGGATCAAGGTCGCCGCCGACCTCGCTGGCGCGGTTGACGGTCGGATCAGCGTCGTGACGGTCGAACCGCACATCGAAAAGACTCCGGCTGGTGTTGCCGCCCCTGCAGGGGAGGTAACTGCGGAGGACCTGGTCCGGTTACGCCGGTGGGCGGAGCCCGAGGTGGGAGCCCATTCTTCGTCATTCGTCATCAAGTCCGGGTTGCCGGGTATCGAAATAAGCCGTTTCGCCGAGGAGTCCGAGGCGGACCTGGTGGTACTGGTGCGGAAGCGACGGAGCAAGATGTCGCGGGTCATTTCCGGGGACACGGTAGACTCGGTGGTGCGTAGAAGCGTGGTGCCGTGTCTGCTGGTTCCACCGGAAGCCGTACAGCTGACGGGGATCGTTGCGGCGCTGGACGGAACGGAGCGCGGCTTGGCCGTGTTTCGCCAGGCACTCGAGCTGGCCAGGGTGACAGATCAGCCGCTGACGGCTCTCACCGTCGAACCGCTGCACGCCAATGAGCCGGCCGCGCTTGCCGCTAAAAATCCCAGCGGGCGGAGCCTCTTGCTTCAGGAAAAGTTGCAGGTAATCGTAGGCGGCGATGCCAAAGTCCCGCTGATCATCCGCCGAGGCGATATCGTCGAAGAAGTGCTCGCTGAGATGCGTGATCGTACGGGGAGCGTGCTGGCAGTGGGGTACCACCGGGGTGGGCCACCGGGGCAGATGGAGGCTGGCAGCTCAGGTCGCCGGCTCATGCAACAATCGCCGGGCCCGGTACTGACCATCCCGTTGTAGCCGGAGCTCAGGCGGTTGGATCGTCCTCGTTGGGCTCGCGGAACAGCCAAGGTTCCGCGTCGGTCGACGAGTCGCTATCCCATTGCCAGGCGTCCGGGTCTTCCTCGTCCACGTACAGGTCGTCGTCCCAGTCGTCTTCGGGGCTCGAACGCCAGGTCTCGTCTTCCGACGCGTGCTCGTCGCCGCGCCACGACTCGTTGGTCGTGAACAATCGGTCGATCTCGTTGTCCGGCTCGTACGGCTCGGACGTCCATGCGTCAGACATGTGGCATGTCCTCCTTGTCGTGACCGCGGTTCCTTCGCGGCGGGCAGCCTTCTGCCCACCCCTACGTGGTGCAAATGGGGGGCCAATCGAACTGCTCGCCTGCTCGGTCCGGCCGTCAGCGGTGTAACTCGTTGTGTAGCAAAGAATAGCGGTTGACAGCGAGGGCGAGGCGTCAGCCCGCCAATGGCCGCGATCATGGAATGAATTGCAGGACACTGCGCCGGTGTGCCAACACTCCGGGGCCCTTATTGAGGTTCCCTGGCCAGTGTGACCAGGCCTACCGCAACCCGTGGCAAGGGGCTACAATTCGCTCCGCGGAGGCAGCCGGTTTGTCTCCCACGGGACGTGGCGCAGTCCGGTAGCGCACTGCAATGGGGTTGCAGGGGTCGCGGGTTCAAATCCCGCCGTCCCGATCGAGAAGGAGCGGGCCCACGGGCCCGCTCTTTCTCGTTCAGGGCGGCGGGATTTGTTCGTCGCCTCTCGCCTGCGGCTCGGGGCATCCGGTCAAATCCTTGCTCGCCTTGGGTTCTGGCGGGGGTCTCGGTACTAAAAAGGAGA
>JBDHMR010000461.1:0-2423 GCA_039656035.1 Gemmatimonadota bacterium | reverse complement strand
TCTGCTGGTGCCCGCCACCCGCGAGGTCGAGGACGTGCTGGCCGACATGAAGCGCCTCAAGACCCACCTTGCCATCGTGCTCGACGAATACGGAGGCACCGCCGGCATCGTAACTATGGAAGACGTGCTGGAGGAGATCGTCGGCGAGATCTACGACGAACACGACCCCGACGCCGACGCCGCCCCCGACGCCAGCGACGCCACCCACATCGATGGCGCCATGCCCATCGGCGACTTCAACGAAGAAACCGGCCTGGAGCTGCCCGACACCGACTACACGACGATCGGCGGTTACGTCTTCGGTGAGTTGGGCCGCTTGCCCAAGGTGGGCGACCGCGTCAAGGTGGATGGCGGCGTACTGGAGGTGGCTGAGATGGAGGGGCGGCGGGTTAGTGCTGTGCGCCTCGGGGGAGGCGCACAGCGAATATCGAATAATGACCGCCGCGAATAACGAATATCGAACGTTCAAAATTCACTTCGTTATTCGCCGGGGTCGTTATTCCTGGCATTCGTTATTCCGAGCGAGCCGTATGGCGAGCTCGAGCGCCCGCCGCATACTCGACGAGTCGGCGATACCCTTCCCCGCAATATCAAACGCCGTCCCATGATCCGGAGAAGTACGCGGAAACGGCAGCCCCAACGTCACATTCACCGCCCGCCCGAACGACGCCACCTTTATCGCGGTCATCCCCACGTCGTGATAGGGCGCCAGCACGGCGTCGAACTCCCCACGCATTGCCCGCACGAACACGGTGTCCGCCGGCAACGGACCGGCCGCGCCCAGCGCCTCGGCGGCCGGCTGCAACACTCGTGATTCTTCGTCGCCGAACAGTCCTCCCTCACCCGCGTGCGGATTGAGAGCACACAGCGCCAGGCGCGGTTCGGCAATGCCCCACCACTCCCGCAAGCCTGCCACGGCCGTCCGCCCGGTCCTGATCACCCGCTCGGTGGTCACCAGGGCCGGGACGTCCCGCAGGGCCACGTGGGTGGTGACCAGCACCACACGGAGATCGTCCGCCGCCAGCATCATGGCTACGTCCACGCCCCCGGCCAGCTCGGCCAGCCACTCTGTGTGGCCGGGATAACAAAAGCCCGCCAGATGGAGCGCCCGTTTCTCTACCGGCGCCGTTACTATGGCGTCCACCTCGCCGTCGAGCGCCAGGCGGGCGGCACGCTCGATGGCATGCCCAGCCAACCTCCCCGCCTCGACTGCGTCCGAACCGCGCCACGGACCGACAGACACCCTATGGGCCGCGGGTAATGGCGCGATCAGGTTCTCGGGACCAACGAGGGTAATTTCTGCCGGCAGGTCTGCCGCCAGGGCGGCGGCGGTGACTTCGGGACCGACACCCCGGGGATCACCCAAGGTGACGGCGATGCGGGGGGTCAAGGCACCAGGATCTTGACGTAGGTGCCGGAACGCAACTCGTCGAGATAGTCCTGGACCGACAATTCGCGGGACAGGCTCTGCCGGATGTTGTCCTTGACGTCCTCGTAGGTCACCTTGCCCGCGGCGCGCCGGAGGGTGATCTCGGCCACGACGAACTTGTCGTTGAGCGGGTTGCCGTCGGGAGTGGGCAGCTTGAACGGAGGGATCACATCTCCCGAATCTGCTTCGGCAAACACGTCGGAGTATGGCGGCGTCAGTTCTTCTATCGAGATCTCGGGAGTCTTTTCGAAGTCGGATGGGTTGTGATGCAGCCGTTGCAGGGAATCGAACGGCACTCCCTCCAACAACGCGGCGTATATCTCGTCGGCTAGAGTCTCCGCCTGGGTTGCCTCTACTTCAGTTATCTTCGGCGTGATCAGAATGTGTCGGGCCTGCACCTCGGCGGATTGGGTCCGCTCCACCTGAATCAAGTGATAACCGAACGGTGACTCGACCGGGTCGGAGATGACGCCGAGTGGTTGAGCAAACGCCACTTGCTCAAACTCCGGCGTCATCACGCCACGACGGAACCAGCCGAGGCTACCGCCATTCTCCGCCGATCCCGGATCATCGGATGTGGCCTTGGCCATTTCGGCGAAGTCGGCGCCATCCCGCAACAGGAGCAAGATCGAATCAGCGGTGGCCAGTGCGGCGTTCCTGGCCGCCTCACTCGCCTCGGGCTGAATGACGATCTGCTGGAACGAGATCGTGGCCGGCCGCTCACCCGCCACCTTCCCGATGCGGGCGTCGAAGTAATCCCGCATCTCCTGTTCCGTCGGTTGGATAGGAGTCATTCTCCCCTGTTGTTCCATCGACTCGATGAGCCTGTTCTGCAACAGGGTGCGCCGCTGCTGTTCCATGCGGTAGCGCCGGAATTCCTGCGGAGTCTGGAAGCCCGCCTTCTTCAGTTCCTCCTCATATTCTATTTCGGAGGCGAACTGTCGCCGGATGTTGGAAAGCGTCTGCTGGACGGCGCTGGCAACCTCCTCGTCGG
>JBDHMR010000460.1:0-2424 GCA_039656035.1 Gemmatimonadota bacterium | reverse complement strand
CTTTGGTAACTTGTCCCTGGGTCAACAGACCTGGGCTTTATTACGGAGTGTTTTCCCGTATTATTACGGAGCCCGGCGGGCCGTGTACTGAGGCCGTCAACCTGGCGAACCCTTATGACAAGAGCGCACCTATGACTACCGCACTTATTCGTCTCCTCCGGCTTTCGGTAGCCCCCATGATGGTGGCCGCCGTTGCGGTCGGCTGTACCGAGACCAAGACGGAGTTCGTCGAAGTACCTGCAAACCCGTCCAACCCGCCACCCGACGCGGCGAGCGGCATGTTGGGGTATTTCGATGCCGCCTCGAAGCAGACCACCTGTGGCAACTGCCACGTGGGTATGCAGACCCGGTGGTCCCAGTCGCAGCATGCTGACGCCTGGAATACTCTGCAGAACTCGGGTGGTGCCCAGGACTTCTGCGCCGGCTGCCACACCGTTTCGGAGAATGGCAACACTGCCGAGGGACCGGCTGGCTGGAACGTGGTTCAGACCGAAGTGTATCACGACGTCCAGTGTGAAAGCTGTCATGGCGAGGGGCAAACCCACGTGACGAACCCCGACGCCAGCCAGCCGCTGGCCTCGATCGCGCCTCTCGACGGGCTCGCGGCGTGTGCCGACTGCCACTCGGGGACACACCACGGGTTTGCAGATGAGTGGGCCCAGTCCGGACACGCTACTCCGATAGCCTACCCGGCGAGCAACGCGAGCTGTATCTCCTGCCATACCGGTCAAGGTGCCCTGGCGGCTTGGGGAGTCAACGCGGACTACATCGAGAAGGATGCCCCGTTGGGGTCGCAGGAGGGAATAACCTGTGCCGTGTGCCACAACCCCCACGGATCCGAGAACAGCGCCCAGCTCCGCTTTCCGATCGACGTGCCCGACCAGAACACCAATCTGTGCATAAAATGCCATCACAAACGGGCCGCTCCCGAGACGGAAGCTGAGACTCTCCGGGGACCGCATTCACCTCAGGGTCCGTTGCTCCTGGGTGAAGGCGCCGGCTGGTTCCCGCCCGATTTCGACCCCCAGATCGAACGGATCCGGGGCTCACATGGTACGACGGGCAATCCCCGGGTGTGCGCCACGTGTCACGTAACCAGTTACGAAGTGACTGACCCAGCTAGTGGCGACCATGTCTTCAACGTCACTGGGCACCTGTTCCTGCCGATTCCCTGCATGGACGCCCAGGGCCTCCCCACAACCGATCAGGATTGCACCCTGGACCAGCGCAACTTCACCGCCGGGTGTACTGAATTCGGGTGCCACGCGGACGACATTGCCGCCCGGTCGGCCTACGTCACGGCCAATACCCGGATCGACGCACTGGTGGCTCAGATGGAGGCCCTCCTGCTTCAGCCGCCGGTTGCCGCGGACCTCGACCGGACCGACGGTATCTTCACCGTGGCCGACGGGGCGTGGTTCAACAACGAACTGGCCAAGATGGCGGGTAGTCGCGTCCACAACCCGTTCCTGATCGAACAGCTGATGTTGGCCACCATTACCGCCATCAACGATACCTATGGACCATTCCCGATTACGGTGCCCATGTCGCTGCAACTGTGATCCAGAGGGAACGGTAATCACCTCAACGGGGCCGGTTCGCTTTGGCGAGCCGGTCCTTTCTTTTGGGAATCCTCATGAGGCGGTGCCACTAGGCGCCGGGAGTAGTTGCAGATTGAAACTGTAGGTAGAGGCTGTATCGGGAAGACTACCCAAGTTGCAGGAAAAATACGGAAGCTGCATGTTATGCGAGTCTTCTACTCGGGTTTTTACAGTGAGGCCACGTGGTCCAGTACATTGTGACGGATGCCATCACAGGTGCCTTCCAGCAGAACGTCACCGGTCACCGGTTCCTGGCCATCCCCTGCGTCGACGCAAACGGGGCACCGACAGACGATCAGACGTGCGCGTTCACGCCGGCCGCGCGAAGCTGGGCTGGCTGCACCAACTCCGGATGTCACGGAGACGCCACTGCGGCCGCATCCGCACTGGCAACTGCCAATCTCAGGCTCGGGTTACTGGAAACGCAGCTTGAGGGACTGCTGGCTCAAGTGCCTGCCGGGGAGCTCGATCCCAATAGTGGCGTGTTCACCAGCGCCAAGGGATCCCAGTTCAACCTCGAGCTGTCGCGCCATACCGGAAGCTCAACCCACAATCCGTTTCTCATGGAACAACTGCTGAACGCCTCGATCACGGAGATCAACAACGTCTACGGTCCCTTCCCGATCATCGTGAACCCGGAGTAGGAACATAGACATGCTCAGGTCGTAAGCAGAAGCTGGGCCGGTTCGCTGGAAAGGGGACCGGTCCTTTCTCTATCCAATCCAGCACCGGTGTGAGTGAATCGGTAGTTCTACCGATGGTTGCGTGAGGAATACAGAGTGGACACATTCATGAAGTGATCGGGCCTTCCCCACATGAGTCC
>JBDHMR010000459.1:0-2425 GCA_039656035.1 Gemmatimonadota bacterium | reverse complement strand
GCACGCCCTACGCACTACGCACTTTCAAGCGCCTCACTCACAATCCTCCCCTGCTCCGCCGCGTGCGCGGCAGGATACCCCTCCGCCGTACTCGCCCTATAGGGCCGACCAACATACGACAGCCTGATACTCTCAGGCAGGATATTCCGAATTCGCCCATGCACGAACGCCCAAGCCCCCATGTTGCGCGGTTCTTCCTGCACCCACCGGACCTCGTCGACTTGGGGGTAGTTGCTCAGGACCTCCCGCAGTGCCACATCGGGAATGGGATAGAGTTGTTCCACGCGCACGATGGCGATGGGATTGAATTCTCGCTGGGCGGCCGCGGCGGCGAGGTCGTAGTACACCTTCCCCGAGCACAGCACCACCTTGGTGACGGCGGCGGCGTGTTCCCGCGCGCTGCCGTCGTCCAGCACCTCGTGGAACCGGCCCTCGGCCAGGTCCGGCAGTGAAGAAGTTGCTTGCGGGAGTCGCAGCAGGCTCTTCGGCGTCAGGATGATGAGCGGCCGCCTCTGATTGTCCCGGCCCTGACGCCTGAGGAGGTGAAAATACTGGGCCGGTGTGGTGCAGTTAGTCACCCTGATGTTGTGTTCGGCGGCAAGCTGGAGGAAACGCTCCACCCGGGCGCTCGAGTGCTCCGGTCCCTGGCCCTCGTAGCCGTGCGGTAGCAGCAGAGTCAGTCGGGTCGTCAGTCCCCACTTGGACAACCCCGACACCAGGAACTGGTCCACGATGACCTGGGCGCTGTTGATGAAATCGCCAAACTGCGCTTCCCACATCACCAGGACGTCGTCGGCCGCGGCGCTGTACCCGTACTCGAATCCGAGACACCCCTGCTCGGAGAGAGGGCTGTTGTAGATCTCTATCGGGGCCAGCGCGCCGCTCAGGTGCTGGATGGGTGAAAAAGTCGACCCCGTGTTGGTGTCGTGAAGGACCAGGTGCCGCTGGCTGAACGTTCCCCGTTCGGTGTCCTGGCCCGTGAGCCGGATCGGTATTCCTTCCGTGACCAGGGACGCCATCGCCAGCGCCTCCGCCTGGGCCCACTCGATACCTCCGTCGGGTCCCATGGTGGATCGCCGTCGCTCCAGTTGCTTCTGCAGTTTCGGGTTGACGGTGAATTCCGCCGGCCAAGTGAGGAGTTGCTCGTTCAACACGTCAAGTTGCGCCGCCGGCACCGCGGTCTGCACTGGTTCCTCGACCTCGGAAGCCCTCGCTGCGACGGGCTCAGTGACCAACGGGGTGGCCTTGAACGCCTCCTGGCTGTCGATCAGCCGTTGATAGGCTGCTTCCCGTTCGTGATCGGCTTCGCCGGCGTCAATGGCGCCTTCCGCCTCCAACCGCTCCGCGTATAGCGTCCGCACCGGGAGATGCTGCTTGATCCGGGCGGCCATCAGCGGCTGGGTGTAAGACGGTTCGTCGCCTTCGTTGTGGCCGTAACGGCGGTAGCCCACCAGGTCGATCAACACGTCCTTGTGGAACTTTTCCCGGTATTCCATCGCCAATCGCACGGCTCCCAGAGACGCTTCGGGATCGTCGGCGTTGACGTGGATGATGGGAACGTCGAAGCCCTTGGCCAGGTCGCTGGCATAGTGGGTCGAGCGGGAGTCGATCGGATCGGTGGTGAACCCGATCTGGTTGTTGGTGATGATGTGTAACGTTCCGCCGGTACTGTATCCCCTGAGGGCGCTGAGATTGAGCGTTTCCTGAATGATGCCCTGCCCGGCGAAGGCGGCGTCGCCGTGGATGACAACAGGCACCGCCGTCGTGGGATCGTGTATCGCCTGGGCTCCGCGGCGTTGCGTCTGCTCGGCTCTGGCCGCGCCCTCCACCACTGGTCCCACGAACTCGAGATGACTCGGGTTGTAGGACAACACCACCGTTACCGCCTTGCCGTCCTCTGTTTGATGAGCCCCCACGGCTCCGTGGTGGTACTTCACATCCCCGGTACCACCCTCTGGCGTAAGCGCACCGACGTCGTCGAGATCCTTGCCGCCCTCGAATTCGGCGAAGATCGACTCGTATGGTTTGTTCACCGTGTGGGCCAGCACGTTGAGGCGGCCGCGGTGCGCCATGCCGATGACTACTTCGTTGGCTCCTGCCTGGGCCGCCAATTCGATGCTCTGGTCGAGCATGGGGACGAGAACATCCAACCCCTCGATCGAGAACCGCTTCTGGCCCAGATAGGATTTGTGCAGGAACTGCTCCAGTGCTTCCACCTGCGTCAGCCGGTTGAGCAACTCCCGCCGTTGCTCCGTGCTGAGCGGCGCGAGGTGGGCGCCTGCTTCGATTTTTCCCCGAAGCCATACCCGCTCTTCGTGCGTGTCGATGTGCTCGACTTCGTAGGCGATGGTGCCGGTGTAGCACTGCAACAGGTTGGGATAGGCCTCCGCCAGCGTCCGCCCCGGGACGTAGATCCGCAGGGCCT
>JBDHMR010000458.1:0-2426 GCA_039656035.1 Gemmatimonadota bacterium | reverse complement strand
TACCGTCGCCATCAGGATGCGACCGTTGGTGGTGGGTGAGGCCGCGGTCCGGTCGGCCTCCAGGTACGGTTGCAAATGGGCCACGGCTTTCTTCATGACCCGGGCGCTCTTTACTACCTGCGGCAAGAACATTTTTCCGGCTCCGAACAGATCGCCGACGGTGTTCATGCCGTCCATGAGGGCGCCCTCGATTACTTCGATGGGCCGGTCGGCTTTCTGGCGCGCCTCCTCTGTGTCGTCAATGATGAATTCGGTCACCCCATTGACGAGGGCGTAGGCAAGGCGGTCTTTGACCGATTCATGGCGCCACTCGAGATTCTTGCGTGTTTGCTCCCCGGCGTCCTCAACGGAGTCGGCCACTGCCAGCAGCCGTTCGGTGGCGTCGGGCCGTCGATTGAGGATGACGTCTTCAGCCCGCTCCCGAAGCTCGGGCTCGATCTCGGAGAAAACAGCCAGTTGTCCGGCGTTGACGATGCCCATGTCCATGCCGGCTTCGATGGCGTGATACAGGAACACCGCGTGCATGGCACGACGGATACCTTCGTTGCCGCGGAAGGAAAACGACAGGTTGGACACCCCACCGCTCACCAACGCGCCGGGGCACGTCTCCTTGATTTGGCGGACGGCTTCGATGTAGGCCACGCCGTAGTCGTTGTGTTCCTCGATGCCGGTAGCGACGGCAAAGATGTTGGGGTCGAAGATGATGTCTTCCGGCGCGAAGCCGACCTGCTCCGTCAGCAACCGGTAGGCGCGCCGGCAGATGGCGACCTTGCGGTCGACTTCACCGGCCTGTCCCTCTTCATCGAAGGCCATGACGATGACGGCGGCACCGTAACGGTGTACCTGGCGGGCCCGTTCCAGGAAGGCCTCCTCCCCCTCCTTGAGGCTGATCGAGTTGACGATTCCCTTGCCCTGGAGGCATTGCAGCCCGGCTTCGATTACCGACCACTTCGAGGAATCGACCACGACCGGAACCCGGGCAATGTCCGGCTCGGCGGCGATCAGCCGGAGGAAGGTGCCCATGGCTTCCTCGGAGTCCAGCATACCCTCGTCCATGTTGACGTCGATCAGCTGTGCCCCGTTTTCCACTTGCTGACGGGCCACGTCTACTGCCGCTTCGTAATCGCCCTCGAGCACCAGCCGGGCAAATCGCCGAGAGCCGGTGACGTTGGTGCGCTCACCCACGTTGACGAACAGGCTGGCCGAGTCGATCGTCAGCGGTTCCAGCCCGCTCAAGCGCGTTGCACTGGGGAGCGTTGCCGGCACTCGGGGGGCAACGTCGCGCACCACTTCGGCAAAGGCCTCGATGTGTTGTGGAGTGGTGCCGCAGCATCCGCCGACCACGTTGAGCACACCCTGCCGGGCCAACTCACCGAGCACCTGGGCCATCGACTCGGGGGTTTCGTCGTATCCACCCAATTCGTTGGGAAGCCCGGCGTTGGGGTGGGTAGACACGAACGTGGGTGTACTTCTGGCCAGTTCCCGGACGTAGGGGGCGAGCGTGGCCGGACCAAGGGCGCAGTTGAGGCCGGTGATCATCGGGTTGGCGTGGGCCACCGAATTCCAGAAGGCCTCCACCGTCTGGCCGGAGAGCGTGCGGCCCGAGGCGTCTGTGATGGTGCCCGAGATCATTACCGGGAGCCGCTGGCCGGTCTCCTCGAAGATTCCCTCGAGTGCGAAAATGGCCGCCTTGGCGTTGAGGGTGTCGAACACCGTCTCGATGAGGAGGATGTCTACCCCGCCCTCGATCAGGCCACGGGCCGCTTCGTCATAGGCAGTCGCCAGGTCCGCCAGGGTCACGTTGCGGAACCCGGGGTCGTTGACGTCGGGAGACATTGAAGCGGTACGGTTGGTGGGCCCGAGGACCCCGGCGACGAAACGGGGTTTGTCCGGAGTGGCCGCCGCGTCTGCGGTTTCCCGGGCGAGTGTTGCCGACGCCACGTTCAGTTCGTGGACGAGCTCCTCCATGTGGTAGTCGGCCATGGAGATCGATGTCGAATTGAACGAATTGGTCTCGATGATGTCCGCACCGGCGTCCAGAAAAGCCGAATGGATTTCCCGAATCAAGTGGGGCTGGGTCAGCGAAAGGAGGTCGTTGTTTCCGCGGAGGTCGTGGGCCCAATCGGCAAACCGCTCTCCCCGGTAGTCGGCTTCCTCGAGACCGTGTCGCTGGATCATGGTGCCCATGGCGCCGTCGAGCACCAGGATGCGCTGCTCCATCAGTCGCTGGAGCAGGATTCCACGCTCGCTCATTCCCGCAGTGGGTGACGTGACATCACTTTGGGTCATAGTCCCGCTTCCTTGCTTCCAGAATACAAAAATCCCCGAAGTCGACTCGCTCCGGGGCAGGGCGGTTTAGCGGTTGTTTAACGTGGCCGCAATCGCGACAAATCACCACGTACCCCGGATTGTGACCGCATAGTAAC
>JBDHMR010000457.1:0-2427 GCA_039656035.1 Gemmatimonadota bacterium | reverse complement strand
GGCGCAGCACAGGATGGGTACGACGAGGCAACCACTGCCAGTATCGAGTACCAGATCTCGGTTCAGGGTGAACGGGGCCGGGAAGGTTGGAGCGCCAGCATCGACCGTGTCCGGAACTTCACCGTGACTGGATTGCAGGACGGCTCCGGCGCTGTGACCTGGAACGGGACCAGCGAAGGCGCTCTCTCCCGCAGCCGGCACTCAGACGGGGGCGATACACGTTCCTACGACGTGATCTCCTCAGGCGTTGTCACCGATGTGGTGATCCCATTCCCGAGGGAAGACGATAGTTGGCCACTGTCGGGGACCATCACTCGGTCGGTCTCCATGACGCGGACCAACGGCGATGACACCCGGACCAGGGAGCGCGAGGTCACCATCGAGTTCAGCGGTGGGCCGGAAGTCACCGTTACGGTTGGCGACGAGACTTTCACTCTCGATTTGTCCCAGCGGATGCGTCGCGGACGGCATGTGCGTCGAGGGCGTCCCCGTTAGGGTCGCTTTGATCCCGTTGTAACCGAGGGCGCCTCCACCTGGGGGCGCCCTCTCTCGTGTCCATCGCTCCACCCAAGGGGAATCGTGTCGCGCTCTGGTCACGCGGACCAGGCGGAGACCGAGTCTCTTCGGCCACTGCGTCTGTCCATGGTGGTGAACTGGTTCGCCGAATCGCATGAGCGGTTGGTGGAACCCGACAACTGATGTAACGACTATTGCCTGACGAGCGACACTTCCATCAGCACCCAGAGAGCTGGGTCCAGCACCACCGCCGTGGGCTCCCCATCGACGGCGAACTCGAAAGTGTGGTGCCGGGAATCGATCCGAATCCGCTCCACTAGCGGATCGCCCTCAGTCGAATAAATGGCGATGTCCATCGGCATGGCGAACTGGTAGCTGGATTGTATCTGCGAGAGATCGATTCTTACGACCCCAAGGTCGGCGTCGTAGAGCCAGTCGCCCTCGATCGCCAACACACCTCCTTGATACAGCCACTGATCAAAGAACCACTCGAGGTCCGTCCCTGACGACTCTTCCATAGCCCGTCTGAAGTCGTCGGTGCTGGCGTTGCCATTCAAGTGCCTGGCGTAATACGTCCGAATCCCCGCCCAGAACGCCTCGGTGCCGATGACGCCGCGCAGCATGTGCAGCGTCCAGGCGCCCTTCTGGTAGGTCATGCCCGTCGTCACCTGGCCCATGTCGGTCAGGTTGTCGTGTACGATGCGGTAGTCGGGACGCTCGTCATAAAACCGGAAGATCCGATCCCGGCTCCGTTCCAACCCACGTACGAACTCGTCCCGACCATAGGCGTGCTCGATGTAGAGCAGGGTAAAGTACGTGGCAAATCCCTCGCTCAACCACACGTCATCCCAATCGTATTCAGTGACGGCGTTGCCGAACCATTGGTGGGCCACTTCGTGGATGATGACGTTGCGCCAGCGGACGTCGCGGGTGCCCGTCACTGAATTGTCGCCGTAGAAAATCGCCGAGGCGGCTTCCATGCCGCCGCCGACGCTGTTGGACTGGATGTTGGCCAGCTTCTCGTAGGCGAAGGGTCCCACCTGGTCGCCGTAGAACTCCATCACGTCTTTGGTCGGCACCGCGAAATCGTAGAAACCGGCGTCCCGGTCCTGAGGGTAGACCCACGTCTGGATGGCCCTTCCCCGGTAGTCATCCACGTGTTGCACGGCAAAACGGGCCACGCCCAGCACGTAGAGCCACGTAGCGATGGGTACCGCCTGACGCCAGTGGGTCCGGCGCATCCCATCGCCGACGTCGGTCGTTTCTATCAGCAGGCCATTGGAGACGACCTGATAGTGACTGGGAGCCGTGACGATCATCTCCGACGTCGCCTTGTCGTACGGATGGTCCACTGTGGGGAGCCAGTGGCGGGCCCTGTTGGGCCAGTTGTCCGAGAAGAACGTCCGGTCTCCGTGTTTGTTGGGCGCGATGACCAGACCGGTCGCGGGCACACCGGCGTAGGTCACCGAAATGGTCTGCCGCTGGCCAGCTTGTGAAGACGGGATGGTGATCAGCAAGACGTCATCGGTATGGGTGAAGTCGAGCACTTGGTTATCACTGGTCACCCGAGAAACGACCATGCCCCGGCCCGCCGAATCATATCCCGCGTTGATGAGATCGAGCCGCAGAGTGGTGATGCCGTCCGCCAGGAAACGAGCCACGATCGTGGCCGATCCCGCCAGACTGTCGTTGGCGTCGTTCAGCGTGAGATCGAACACGTACCGTTCGATATCGATATGCCGGTTCTTGGGGTAGTCATCGGCCGCAGGTAGGACGGCGACGACCAATGCCGCGAGCAACGACCTGATCATGGGTAAATCCCTCGATTAGTATCTGCCAGCCGACAGCCGACCGCCGACAGCCGAGAGCTACTCCTCAACGTCCAGTACGCCAATATACGGTAACGTGCGG
>JBDHMR010000456.1:0-2632 GCA_039656035.1 Gemmatimonadota bacterium | reverse complement strand
GGCCTTCCCCTCCTCCCACGTTGCGGCCACCGTGGCAGCCGTGGCAGCCGCCTGGTGGGGTGCCCCCCGATTGGGGATGGCGCTCGCGCTGCCGACCGCACTGCTCACCATCGGCGTGGTGTACACCCAGATGCACTACGGGGTCGACGCCATGGCCGGATTGGCCGTTGCCGGGATAGCCGTGATGCTCACGGTGATCCTGTACGGTGTGGTCTGCGACGACGTGGCGGCCCTGACTTCGGCCACTTGGGCCTCGGTTACGGCGTCGGCCGAGTTGCCGAAGTTGGACCGGACATAGGTCAGCACGCCTGCGATGTCCGCATCGGACATGGTGGCACCCCATGGTGTCATCATGCCATTGTAGGTGGCGCCACCGCGCGTCATCTCACCCGTCAGACCGGACAGGACGATCTTGATGGACACCTCGGCATCTCCCACCGCAACGGCCGATCCTGCCAGCGGGGGGAAGGCGCCCTGCAGACCGTTACCATCGGCCTGGTGACAGGTGACGCAGATGCTGCCATACACCTGCTCGCCATCAGTACTACCGCCGGCTTGATCGGCGGCCGGAGCGGCCGCAACGCTGGCGCTGCTGTTCGCTGAGTCGGCGCCCTCGGCTCCACCGCCACAGGCGGCGACAAACAGGAGGCCAACCATCAGGGCAAACGCACTGGTCTTCGTGATCCTGGACTGGGTCATCAATTCCGCATTCCTCCGTACAGGTGATATTTCAAGCGAGGCAAGGGTCCTTGGGAAGCCCAGCAACGCCTCTGCAACCGTCGCTCAGGGAAGCTGAAGAAGATACATAGGATACCGCCCCCGCGCGAGCCGCAAATCCGCCCCCGGGGGCCGGGTTAGACGGTTGGCCCAGCCCGGGAGCCCACTATATTCCGGCATTCTTGACCTGTCCAACACTCAGCAAACGAGACCCCGTTGCCAGCACCTCCGAAGTGCACCCGCCTCGGTCCCCAATGCAAAGCCATCGACGTCACCATCCTGGTCGACAACTTCGACGAGGACGGCAGCGATACCAGCCTGGATCACAACGCCACTTGGCTCATGGGCCACACGGAACGTATCGCGTTTGGTCCGCTGCACCGCGACCAGGATGAGCTTCTGGTGGACGCCACCATCCACGTCCCGTGCAAGTTCCTCAAAACGGCCAACGGCAGGGCCACCTGCAAGGCCCATGGCTTCAAGGGCAAGACGCCTCCGGACCCCGTCATGCCGAAACAGCGGGTCCAACTCGGCGGTGATCGCTTCCGCATAGTCGATGCGGGCAAACAGGCCACCAGGAAGATGCTGCTCGCCCAACCCTCGCTACCGGTCCTCCAGGATAATCCCTGCGAAGGGGCGCCCTGCAAGACGTCGGACAACACCAAGAGCGCGGCCTGCTGCCGCGACCTCCAGCTGGAGGTGTTGTGTCGCAAGGGCCAGACTGCCCAGGAAGCCCTGATCAGGTCGCGGAAATCGCCTTATCTTTGCAAAGTGGAACGTGAAGGGGACGCCACCCTGGAGTTCGAGATGATCACCGCCTGTGGCTACTTGGAGCCCGGCGGGGTCGCCTGTACCCTACATGGACGGAAACGGGCCGGCGGGGAAACCGCCAAGCCCCAGCTGTGCTTCGACTGGCCCCCCAAGCGGGGGACCATCCACCCCGGATGTGTCTTCCGGGGCCGGGGGAAGCGGAAGCTGGCCCCGGCGGGCTAAGTCCAAGCCAGGTGTGCAATTCGGGCACGTTGGGTCGTCATTGTTGTGGATGGCCATCAACCGGCGGGAACCACGCCTGGCTTGGCCACGTATAGCGCCGTACAGCAGGGCCATGATGGAGCTCCAACCAGGAGAACGACTGGGTGACGGACGACCTCGCCGAGCTGTACCAAACGACCTACGCCGCCGTGGTGCGGTTCCTCTACCGCAAGGTGTGGGACCCCGACAGGGCTGAGGATCTGGCGCAGGAAGTCTTCGTCAGAGCCATGGCGCACAAGCCCGACAAACCCCGCGCCTGGGTGTTTGCCGTGGCCGCCAACCTGGCCCGCGACGAGGCCCGCGCGGCGGTCCGGCGGAAGCGCCATTTGACGCTGCTCAAGAACGACCCGGCGCCGCCGAGTGCGCCCATGAGATCGCCCGACGCCGAGGTGGAACACTCGGAGAAAATGGCCAAGGTTCACGAGGCCCTGGCGGAGCTAACCCCGCGGGACCAGGAAGTGCTGCTCCTGTGGGACGGTGGTTTGAGTTATCCTGAAATCGCAGAGCGCACCGGATTGGCCATCGGCGCCGTGGGAACGACCCTGGCCCGAGCACGGAAGCGGCTGGTAGACACATATGACAAACAACAGCTTCGTAAACAAGCGTCACATTCCTGACGAGGAGCTCCACGCTTACCTCGACCAGGCGTTGAGCCGGTCGCAGTGCGTGGAGATCGAGAGACACCTCGCGGTATGTGCCCCGTGTCGCGAGCAGCGCGATGATATCGCTGCGCTGCGCGACCGGACCACGGCGTTGTTGTCGACCATGTCCCCACCAACCATCCACACCCCCCCGTTCGCCGAATTGCGGCAGCGTTACCTCGAACGTTCGGCACGAAAGCAGCGCATCATTCGCCGATCGGCCTGGGCCGCCAGTATTGTGT
>JBDHMR010000455.1:0-2439 GCA_039656035.1 Gemmatimonadota bacterium | reverse complement strand
GCCTCGATGATGGTCAGGGCCGGCGCCCATGGCGTGTTGCGGGAACTCCCCTTCGAAATCGGCCAGTGGGCACAGTCGGGCCAGACACTCGCCGTCGTGGTTGAGCCCGGTCGCCTCAAGGCCGTGTTGCGAATTCCGGAAACGCAAGCTCGAGACATCACCATCGGCCAGAATGCCACCATCGACACGCGGAACGGGCTCATCGCGGGCCAGGTCATGCGGATCGATCCGGCGGTGCTGAACGGGACGGTCACGGTTGACGTCCGCTTGACCGGGGAGTTGCCACGTGGCGCTCGGCCGGACCTCAGTGTGGACGGCACCATTCAGATCGAGCACGTCGAGGACGTGCTGTATGTCAGCCGCCCGGCTTACGGGCAGGCCAACAGTACCGTAGGGATGTTCAAGTTGCAGGAAAATGGAGAAGCGGTGCGAGTGAACGTGCGGCTCGGCCGCAGTTCGGTCAGCACCATCGAAGTAGTCGATGGACTGGCGGAGGGCGACATGGTTGTCGTCTCCGACATGTCCCGGTGGGACCGATTTGATCGCGTCCGAGTGAACTAACGCACAGCGCATTCCAAGGAGAACAAGGCATGGAACAGCAGCCGATCATTCAGCTCGAGAGCATCAAGAAGGTCTTTTACACCGATGAGGTGGAGACTCACGCGCTCTCCGACATCCACCTCGAAGTCCAGGCCGGGGAATACCTTGCCATCGCCGGGCCCTCGGGTTGCGGCAAGAGTACTCTGCTGTCGCTCCTCGGGTTGCTCGATTCGGCCAGCGAGGGATCCTATCACCTCGACGGCGAACCAGTGGCCAACCTGACCGCGTCGCAACGCGCCCAGGTCCGTAATCGTCAGATCGGCTTCATCTTCCAGGCGTTCAATCTCATCGGCGATCTCAATGTCGAAGAGAACGTCGAGTTGCCCTTGACCTACCGGAAGATGCCGAGCGCCGAGCGAAAGAAGCGGGTGCAGGAAGCGCTGGAGAAGGTCGGCATGGCGCACCGGATGAAGCACTATCCATCGCAGCTTTCCGGCGGTCAGCAACAGCGTGTCGCTGTGGCACGAGCGGTGGCCGGCGAACCGGCCATCCTCCTGGCCGACGAGCCCACGGGGAACCTCGATTCCAAGAACGGCGAGGCCGTCATGGAATTGCTGCGCGATCTGCACCAGAGCGGCGCTACCATCTGCATGGTGACCCACGATGCACGCTTTGCGCGGTACGCAGAGCGGAGCGTTCACCTGTTCGACGGGCGCATCGTCAGCGAAGAAGAAGCGGCCGCCGTATCAGGCGAGTACACGGCCGGCGTTCGTTAGCAATCAGTCGGGAAACCGGGGCCGCTTGGGTTCGCAGTCTGTGCGGACATGGGCGGCCCCTTTGTGTGCCGTGGGCTCCATCAGACATGATCTAGGATCTGCCTTCAAGAAACTGGGACGATGAGCGTACTGCGATCAGGTTATACCTACCGGAGCCGTTTCCCTCCGGCTGCGGAACGCGGTACATTGCGGCTTCGCCGGGGCAAGTGGACCGCCACCGGCCGCACGGTGCTTCAGACTTCAGGGAGTTGGTTTGATAACACTACGTAATCTGGAAAAGTCAATCGATAGCGCGGCCGGACGGATATTCCTGCTCAGGCGAATCGATATGGAGATCCAGAAGGGCGAGTTCGTCACCATCATGGGACCGAGCGGAGCGGGGAAGTCCACCCTGCTGAGCATCCTCGGCATGCTCGACGCGCTGTGGACGGGCGAGTACTACCTCGCGGGCCACGAAGTGCACCACCTGCCCCCCAAGAAACGGGCTGCGCTCAACCGGGACCTGATCGGCTTCGTGTTCCAGAGCTTTCATCTGCTCGACGATCTGACAGTGGCGGAAAACCTGGACATCCCGTTGTCATACCGCGGCGTCAAGTCGAGCGAACGACAGGCCATTGTGGCGGATACGCTGGACCGATTCAACATCGTAGGGAAGAAAGACCTGTTCCCGTCACAACTGTCCGGCGGCCAGCAGCAATTGGTCGGTGTTGCCCGGGCGGTAGTCGCCAATCCCAAGGTCATCCTGGCCGACGAACCAACCGGCAACCTCCACTCCGCGCAAGCCAAAGAGATCATGGAACTGTTCACCGAGTTGAACCGACAGGGCGCCACGATCGTGCAGGTAACTCACTCGGAAGACAACGCGTCCTACAGCCATCGTATCATCCAGCTAAAGGACGGCTGGATAGTTGATGAATGAATAATGAATATTGACTGCCACGAATATCGAATGGTGAGGTGAAGGACGATCTTTCACTATTCATTGTTCCCGTGGCATCCATTATTCCTGGCATTCTCATGACCCCTAAGCGCATCCTGGTAGCGGACGATCAGAGCGACGTGCTGCAAGCTCTGCGACTGCTCCTCAAAGGTGAAGGGTGGCAGGTGACCACCACTACTTCGC
>JBDHMR010000454.1:0-2440 GCA_039656035.1 Gemmatimonadota bacterium | reverse complement strand
GCCGGCGAATTGCTTCCAGTATGGCGTGAGCCGATTCTGCCACCGGCGAACGGACTCGTCGGGGGCAGCACCGTGTTCGCAGAAGAGGAGGGTAGCGCCCGGTTTGAGTACCCGCGCAATCTCTCTCAGAGCCTCCTCGGGATCGGGGATGGAGCAGAGGGTGTAGGTGATGACTGCCGAGTCCGCAGAGTCGTCGTCGAGCGGAATGTCGTCCGCCGTGTGTTGCAGCACCCGTACTTCGAAGGGCGCTTCCCGAATGCGCGATTCAGCGAGCCGGCTCATCCCGGCTGACGGGTCGACACCCCAGACCAGATCGACCGCGTTCGCATCGTAGTGGGCGAGGTTCAGTCCCGAACCGAGGCCGATTTCCAGCACTCGGCCCCGCGCCTGGGGAACAATCTTCTCCCGCTGGCGCCGGTGCGTCCCGACGCCACACACGAGGTCGGTAATCCTCGGCAGGATATGGTCGCCGTAGAGTGACATGATAGAATGTTCTCCCGCGCCAGTCTAAGCCGGGGGGAGTTCTTCTCGGTCGCGCGACTGGGTCAGGAGACGTTCGGTGAAGTCTAGGCGTTCATGCACTTCGCCCAACTCGGCCCGCACCTGATCGAGTTCGGATCGCAGCTCGTCCAGATCCTCGGCGTGAATGCCATCGCCCATCCGTAGCTGCGCTTCCTCGAGCCGCCACTTGGCCCGCTTGTTGTAGCCGCCGACGATGATGGCGACCACCGGGATCGACAAGGCGATGATTGGTATCATTACGCCGAGAGAGTCAGGGCCCATATGTCCTCCACCGTTAGCCAGCGAGTGGTCTAAGCGCTTCGTGTCACGGCAAAATACACCACATAGAACCACGAAAAGAACCCGTGGATGATGGCCCACAGGATCGACTGGTGAGCGTGCCACGAAATGGCGATGGCCATGGCGCTGCCGAAGGTGATGCCGGTCTTGACGACTTCCGTGTTGTTCATGCGTTTCTCTCCTTGGGGCAGTGACTAGTCACCTCTACGCAGCTCTCTTCATCATCCATTCTTGTCCCACATGCCCCAGATGGCGTACCGGGCATCCTTGTCCAGGTTGTGGCCGCACTCCTTGAGCGTCAACAGGATGATGCCGCGGTGATGGCTTTCGTGGGCCACGAAGTAGGCCAGTGTCGTCGAAATGCCCTGTTTGAAGCCACGGCGCTTGGGAGTTCCGTCGAACAGGTCGGTCAGGAACATCTCGATGGCGTTGCCTGACGCAATGAACGCCTTCTTCAGGGCGGCTTTGGTGGGATCGGTCTTCGGCGGAAAGATCTCGAGACCTTCCGCCAGATCTTTTCCCCGTTTCTCCAATTGCCAAACCCGATTGTTGTGCATGTGGGCAAACTGGCCGGCCACGCCGCGCCCGCCATGTTTGGACAGCGTGCATTGCATCCCGGGCGGACTGATTTGCTCGATCAGAAACAGACTGATGCGGTTGTTGGTACGCCAAGCTTCCAGCGTGTCGTCGGGTATCGGCACGAGTGCTCCTCCTCCCTCTGAAGGTGGGGGATCCGGCCCCGCCGGGGAAGAGGAGCCGGCAGAGTAACTTGGATTATGTCCAACTAAAGGTGACGCCGGAATCCGGTGTCCTTCTCAGAGAGTCGTTTGCGCCTCTTATAAGTGAAGGGAAGAGCCTACGCGCGCCGCGGACGACCTCCGCAACCAATGGGGAGACAGAAAGATGACCGAACGAGCGATTTCCCGGATCGGGCTGAAGCGGCTGGCAGCATTGGGTGGAGTCGTGGCGTTGGGAACCGTAGTGATCATGGCAGCCAACAGCTCTGCGCCGCTGGCAAAAGCCGCCACGACCGACACTGAACTTTCGATCGACCTGGCGTTCGGCACCCATCTCGACATGGATCTTCCCGAGCAGGATGTCTACCTGGAGCGCACGGCCGGTTCGGGCGAAGTGTACCGAGTCACCAAGGGCGACCACGACATGGGCGCTCAGTTGTACCGCACAGCGGAAATGGTGAAGCACGATCCGTTCAACCCCGACGCTGTCGGCCCCTATCCCAAGGGTGAAGCTCTCGGCATTACCTTGGGCGAGTGGCTCAGGCACCAGGGTGCTGGCAGCTACACTTGTGCCGGCGGCGAGGGACGGCTGAACACCACGTTTTCTGGTCTGGTGCCCCACGGGGTCTACACCATGTGGCACGCCTTCATGGCTTTAACACCAACGACCCCATTCACGGGCACGCTGGACCTCCCCTTGGGGGCTGCTGACGGCTCTACCAGCAGGTTCGTGGCCGACGCCAACGGAGAAGCCGCGTTCACTCACACCTTTACGCCCTGCCTGCAGATGTCGGACGTCTGGACCACCGCCTTGCTGGCCATCGCCTATCATAGCGATGGCAAGACCTATGGCGCTGATCCCGGCGAATGGGGGTTGAATTCGCACATGCCGTTGTTCCTGA
>JBDHMR010000453.1:0-4600 GCA_039656035.1 Gemmatimonadota bacterium | reverse complement strand
CGATTTCGCTCATGATGTGACTGGTCAGGATGATGGAGGCGCCCGACTCCCTGGATCGGAATATCTTGTCCTTGATGATCCCGCTGGCCACCGGGTCGAGCCCGGCGGTGGGTTCGTCGAGGATCAGTAGCGGTGGCCTGAACAGAAAGGCAATCACGGCGTTGAGTTTCTGCCGTGTCCCTCCTGACAACGTGCGGATCTGCTTGCCCAACTCCGACCTCAGCGCGAAAGCGTCGAGCAGTTCCTCGTCAAGCTCCGCGCTCGGTCCGCGCAGGTGCTTCAGCATCGAGAGCACTTCCCGGCCCGTGAGGTTTTCGGGAAAGTGACCGGCCTGAGGCATGTAGCCGATCCCCCGGCGATAGTCCCAGTCCCGGGCGACGACGTGGCCGTTGACGATGATACGGCCACGATCGGGCCGGACCAGTCCCAGGATGGTCTTGATCAGCGTCGACTTCCCGGCGGCGTTGGGTCCCACCACCGCCGTGATCCGTCCCACGCCGAAGCTCGTGCTCACTCCATCGAGAACTGTGAGGTCGCCGAACGACTTGGCCAGATCGTTCACCTCCACGATGGAGGCGGTCGATGTCACCAGTCGCGGAGTGTCGGTGGCCTCCGGAGTCACTGCCGCCACTCCATCAGCGGGCGCTCGTCGACCAGAGCTTCCGGCGTCAGGATCGGCACTATCCGTTCGGCCAGGTCGAGCATGTCGACGAAGGCGCTTCGCATGAGGATGATGGCGGGCGGGTATTGCTCGACCAGGAGAGCGAACAGCCGAACGGGCCGAAACGGCACGTCACCGTAACCGTCACGGTCGAGGTCGTAGCCTTGGTAGGCGCCCCAGTAGTTCTCCGAAAACCGGCTGGAACTCGACCGGCTGTTGGTCGAAACGTCGAAGGCGTTTCCCACGAACCGATTTCCGGTGAACTCGTTGTCGATGGAATTGGCCATGATCTTGACGGCCCATCCGTTGGCTATGAACTCGTTTCCCTTGACGGTGATCCGGTTGGAACCTTCCGCGTGGATGGCGGTGCTGTTGCTGCGGAATATGTTGTTCTCCACTCGGCTGTCGGTGATGTCCTTGAGAAGAAGACCGAACGCCGCCGACCCCCAGTTGTCCTCGAACTGGTTGCCGACCATCACCACCCCCTTGGTGTACATCACCGCCACGCCGGCGCCGTTTCTGGCAAACACGTTGTCCCAGTATTCACAATTGTGGGAGAACATGAAGTGTAGCCCGTACCGCAGGTTACCCGTGCTCACGTTCCTTCGCACCATGGCGCCGGTCACGAATTCGAAGTAGATGCCGTCGCGGTGGCCGCTGACGGTGTTGTCTTCCACCCGTACGTCTCGCGAGTTCCACAGATGGATGGCGTTGCCGGACTTGGTTTCGGTCGTCTTTCGTCCGAGGGCCACGTTGTGGCGGATGGTGCAATCGGTGGATTTGGCCAGATAGATGCCGAAGAAGGCGTCCTCGAGGCGATTGTGCTCGGCCACGCACCCGGTGACTTCCTGGAACTTGATGGCGGCACGGTCGTCGATGTAACTGGTGGCCACATGGCGAATCGTCAGGCCCCGGATCGTCACGCTGTCGGCCGTGATCAGGAGGACGTCCTCGGCATCCCGACCGTCGAACACTGCCCCCGAGTCACCTTCGATGGTGATTCCCGGTACGTCGATGACGATGGTGGGTTCGCGGTAGACGCCCCTCCGCACTACGATGTGGTCCCCTGGACGGGCACGAAGGATAGCCGCACCGAGTGTCGGCACTGACGTTCCCTCCTGGACGATTATGTCCTGGGCCATCCCCACCGTGAACGGTATGAGGAGTCCCAGACACAGGGCCGAGGTGACGCCCAGGCTCATTCGGTGTCTGCGCCCAGGCGGGATGCGCGGTCCAGCCGCAGTACGTCACTCCACATCAACATTTGGCCGCCGATCTCGCCCCGCAGGCTGTCCGCGGTCTCGCCCGAGCGGAACGCGGCCAGGCCGCTGCTCATGGGACTCCGCAGTCGATCACTCTGGAGGAACACCGCGTCATCAACCGGAACGCGATCGGCGGGGTGGAGAAACAGATTGACCCAGATACCAAAGATCTGGTCCGCCGCGACGCGCCCCTCCGTGGTAAAGGATGCCAGGTCACCGATGTCGTCGAACACGTACACCTTGCCGGTACTGGTGACCAATTGGGCGGCGAAGGCAGGGTCGGTGATGGTCATGTGGCAATAGTTGTGGCAATAGTCGCACAGCTCTTCACCGTAGCGGATGTCCTTGGGACCACGCGGACTACACGCGATCACCAGGACCAGTCCAGCGAGCAGACCCCATGCCCGGAGGCAAGGTGTCACCCGGTGGCCTCTGGGCCCCTGCGGGCCCGCCGCCATTCACGGACAGCCACTATGCTGCCGGTGCCTACCGACACCATAGCCGCCAGCCCACCAAGTCCGGGCCAAGAAGTAGCCACGAAATTCAACAACTGCTTGCTCCCGATGAGCGGGGGCTGGTAAGTCATGCCGGGCACCTTGATGGCGGCGGTGGGATCGAGATTATGGCCGTAGTCATATGACCATAACCAGAAGTCGACCAGACCGGCGACGGACCCGATGAGGAACACGCCAACCCAGAGATACAGTAGAACGCGGTTCCCGGTTGCGGCCACCAGTAAGCCGGCGGCGATCATGACAGCTACAAACACCGGCATGAACTTCAGTTCCGGGATCGAATCGGGTTCGATGGACTTCATTCCTATGTAGTGGTTCAGCCCGTTGATGTTCTGCAGGTCATGCTTCTTCACTCCGGTAATGTCGCTGATCTTGATCAACAGCCCCAATCCTTCCGGATACTGCGGTGCCTGAAGCTCGATGCGCCACAGTGGGAACACGAACACCAGGCCCAGCAGGATCGAGGCTGTCGCAATCAAGACGCGCGATGAGCGTAACATGAAGAATCCTTTATGTATAGAGGCAAAGAACGGGGGGCGATGAACGCCCCCCGATCCGTGCTTTGGTTACCGCAGCTACGGCGTGTTGAACGAGATCGGCACGCTCGACCCACGCGGCGACACCCGGGCGTAGCCCTGCATCTCCTGGTGCAGCGCCGAGCAGAAGTCGGTGCAGTAGAAGGGATAGACACCGATTCGCTTCGGTACCCACACCAACGTCCGTGTCTCACCCGGCATGAGCAGCAATTCCGACGTATTGGCGCCGGTAATGGCAAAGCCGTGAGGCACATCCCAATCCTGCTCCAGGTTGGTCACGTGGAAGAAGACCGAATCGCCCACCTGGATGCCTTCGATGTTGTCAGGCACGAAGTGGGTCCGAATGGTCGTCATGTACACGCGCACGTTGCGTCCCTCACGCTCGACCCGTGCATCCGCCTCCCTCTTGGTGGCGCGCGGATGATGATTGTCCTCGATCGGGTAGATCTGCACCTGCTTGTCCTTGATCAAGGATGCCGGCAGGGCCTGCGCGTAGTGTGGTTCTCCCGCGGTGGGGAAGTCCAGCAACAGACGCATCTTGTCGCCGCTGATATCGATCAGCTGTGCCGAGTGGGCCAGTTCCGGGCCGGTGGGCAGATAACGATCCTTGGTGACCTTGTTCAGGGCGATCACCCACTTGCCCCATGGTTCCCTGGTATCACCACCGGGAATGGACAGGTGTCCGATCGAGTAGTACGCCGGAATGCGATCGACGACTTCGAACGTTTCCAGACTCCACTTGACGATCTCGGAGGAGATGAACGCGCTGGTGTAGGCGTACCCCTTGCCGTCGAACTCGGTGTGGAGGGGGCCGAGGCCCGGATTCTGCACTTCGCCCGCAATGATCGATTCATAGCGCAGAATGGGAATGCCTTCCACTTCGCCGATGAAGTCCTCGTTTTCGATGGCCGCTATCATCTTGGTGAACGAATGCACGGGTATCACCGCTGCCAACTTGCCGCCAGCCGCTATGAGCAGACCCGACGGATCGACATCTACTCCGTGGGGTGACTTCGGCGTCGGTAGGTAATACACCATGTCGCTACAGGTGGCCGGCGTGATGACGGTGGTGCCGTTCTCCATGTCCGACACGGCAATATGCTGATCGTTGAAATAGTTGTGGACATAGTTCGACTCCCATCGCTCTCCCTGCCCGTTGGCGACACACTCCTCCGCCCGCATCCAGTTGACCGCCGCGATGTAGTCCTTGTCGTTCTGCGACGCGTTCACCTCGAGCAGGGTGTTGGCCTGCTCGCTGTTGTAGGAAGTGAAGAACGACCAGCCGTGGGACGGGCCCTTGCCCGAGTGCGACAGATCGTAGTTGTATCCCGGGACCAGGATCTGGAAGGCGATGTTCATCCGGCCGTTGTCCGCCACCTTCACGAACGACAGCATCCCGGAGAAGTTTTCCTTGTAAGAGTCGATCGGTACGTCCGCTTGTGGAGTCGGGACGCTGAACCGCGTGGCCGCTACGGTATACTCGGTGTTCTGGGTTACGAACGGCGACGCATGATTGCCCGCCGAATTGGGGATCTCGATGATCTCGGCCGTTTCGAACGTGGTCAAGTCGATCCGGGCAATCCGGGGTGTGTTGTTTTCATTAATAAAGAGCCACCGGCCGTCGAC
>JBDHMR010000452.1:0-2451 GCA_039656035.1 Gemmatimonadota bacterium | reverse complement strand
CCCATCGTGGTGACGGCCAACCGGGAAATGCAGAGCCTGGCCGACGTCGCCGCGTCGGTGAGCGTGGCCGACAGCACGGTGATCCAATCGGGACGCACCGCCGGCCTCAATGAAGTGCTGCGCTACGAGCCCGGGATTCAGGCGACATCCCGCTTCGGGTTGGACGACGTCAAGCTGGCCATCCGCGGTTCGGGCATGCGGGCAAACTTCGGCGTCCGCGGCGTGGCGGTGATCCTCGACGGGGTACCGGTGACCGAACCCGACGGCCAGACGCGGCTCGACATCATCGAACTGGCGTCGGCCCGTCAGGTCGAGGTGGTGCGCGGTCCGGTGTCGGCTCTCTATGGCGGCAGCGCCTCGGGTGGGGCCGTCAACATCATCTCGCGTGATGCCGCCGAGAGCCGCGGCGTCACGGCCAAGGCACAAACAGGATCGTTCGGGTTCAAGAAATACAACGGCGGCATTGGGGTGGCCTTGAACCAAACCGGTGGCGCGCTGGTGAACGGTGCGTATACCCGAAGCGACGGGTTTCGGGAGCACAACCAACAAAAGGTGACCCGCTTCAACCTGAAATCGGACTACCGCTTCAGCCCCCGGACCCAATTGGCCATCGAGGGTAACACGTCCAACATGGACATCAAGCTCCCCGGCTCCTTGACGCTGGGCGAGTTCGACGTCGATCCCTACCAGGCCGACCCCGGGAAGATCAGCCAGGACTGGTCGCGCTATGACAATCGTTGGCGCGCCGGCGCGCGGCTCAACCAGGACGTGCGGCTGGGAGCCGACATTCAGACGCACACCTATCTGTTCGGTGGCCAGCGAGATCTCGACCATCCGATCTTCCAGGTGGTCGTGCAGGACTTCGACCGCTTCCAGGCGGGCAACCGGTCACGCTTCCCGCTGGGATCCGGCCGCAACCCGCTGCGCGCCACTATCGGGTTCGACTACGACCAGATCACCGGCACCGATCAGCGCTACGTCAACCAAGGCGGCAACCGCGGCCCATTGCTGGCCGACGCCGACATTCGGCTGCCCAACATCGGCGCGTACGGCCAGTTGGAGGCGTGGCTGGGGACCCGCTGGCAGCTGACCGCGGGCTTGCGCTACGACAAGGTCACCTACGATATCACCGACAACCTCGATCCCGCCCAGTCGGCCAAGACCGACTTCGGCGAGTTCTCGCCCAAAGGCACGCTGGCGTACCGGGCCAACCGGTCGACCTCGTTCTACGGCAGCGTGGCGCGCGGCTTCGAGCCGCCGACCCTGGCGGAGATGACGGCCAGCCCCGACCCCAATGAGACGTTCAACCTGTCGCTCGAGCCCCAGCGGCTGACGAACTACGAGCTGGGCTTCAAGACGCTGGTGGCCAGCCGGTTGTTCTTCAACGCCGCAGGATTCTACACCGACATCACCGGAGAGTTCATTGCCCGGAGCGTCTCCCTCGGCCCCGGACCTCCCACCACCGTGTTCGAGAACGCCGGCCAGTCGCGGCACATCGGCGTGGAATTGGGCGCCACCGCCCTGGTGACCAGTTGGATGGACGTCGTGGCCGGCTACACCTGGTCGGACTTCACGCTGACCGAGTTCACCGGGACCACCACCGCGCCCGACGGGTCGCAGGTGCCCACGGATTTTTCCGGCAATCGCCTCCCCGGCGTGCCGCAACACCGCGTCGGCGGCGAGGTGCGCTTCCGGCCCTTCAGCGGCCTCACCGCCGGTATCGGCGCCGAGTGGCAGAGCAAAGTGTTCGTCGACAACGCCAACACCGACGAGGGCATCCTGTGGGTGCGCGGCTTCGGTCCCAATCCCAGCGTCAATCCGGTGCCGTTCTCGGCGGTGCCGTCGTTCGGGCTGGTCAACGTGAACCTGATGTACCGCTGGCGCGGGGCCACGGCGTTTTTCAGCGTCGAGAACGTGTTTGACAAGGTCTACATCGGCAACATCGCCATCAACTCGGCAGACGGCCGGTTCTATGATGCCGGCGCGGGCCGTTACGTATCGGCGGGCATGCAACTGTCCGTCTGGTCAGGAGGCTTCTAATGAAACGTTTCCTCGTTTTCGCGTTAGTCACCGGGGCCTGTGCGGCACCCGGGGGAGAGGACCTCGAGTTCTCTCCGGCACAGGTCGTCTCGCACGAGACCGCCAACGGCGCCACGCCCATGTTGCTCACCACCGCCGCCGGCGACCGGATCCTGGCCTGGGTCTCGGCGGAAGACGGCGGGCATGAGGGGCGACTGCACTTCTCGGTGACCCCCGCGGGCGCCACGGAAGCACTCACCACAGTGACGGTGGCCGATGAGCTGGGGGGCATCGAACCCCACGGCGAGGCGCCACCCAAACTGGCCCAGGGCGACGACGGCGCGGTGTACGTCCTTTACTCCGTCGGCAAGAAGGTCCCCGGTCTCCGGTTCCCCTTGAGTTCGTTGCGACTCATCCGGAGCGACGACCTGG
>JBDHMR010000451.1:0-5572 GCA_039656035.1 Gemmatimonadota bacterium | reverse complement strand
TTTCGGCCGCCACGCCCGCGTACGCCACCACTACGCTCACTGTTCCCGGCCACGGCCCCCACCAGGCCGCAGCCTATCTCCGTGGGCTCTACCGGACGCTGGTCACAGCGCAGGCCGAGTCTGGTGAACCCGACGCAGCCACCCCACAGCAAGCCATCCAGCAAGCCGGGCCCCAGGGCCTGACCGTCAACCTCAGTAGGCTCGACGACCTCGACCTCATCGAGCCCGTGTTGTTCCAGGCCTCCATGCAGGCCGGAGGCGACCTGCGGCTCTCGGTCGTGGGCGGCACAGCGCAGTTGGGTGAGTTCAGCATCGGGTCCAACGAACACCTGAGCGGAGATTACCTGATTGTGAAGGGCTCGGCCGATCTCGGGAAGCGTGCTGGCATACAACGGCCAAGTGCATGATCTCGGGGGCGAGATCACCGGGGAAATCCGCACGTTGAGTTCCCTGGTCCAACCGCTCACCATGCCCGTGTCCGAGATGCAGCCCGTATCTCCCGCCGTTGCCACGTTGCAAAAGGCCGCCGGTGTGGCTGGCGTGTTCCTGTCCCTGGCGGTTCTGGGCTTCGGCATCGTGTTGTTTGCCCGGCCCAATCTCGAAATCGTGTCCGACACCATTTCACACTCGTTCGGCCGCTCGTTCATCGTCGGGCTTCTGGGCCAGATCCTGGTGCTCCCCACGTTCGGCATGATCGTGGTCGGACTGGTGTTGAGCGTGGCCGGCATCCTGCTGCTGCCATTCGCCGTCATCGTGTACGGCCTCCTCATGATCCTGGCCATAGTCGGTGGGTACCTGGCCATGGCCCACGCCATGGGTGAGACGTATATCCGGCGTCGCATGGCGGCGGGCCTCTCGGTGTCCTCGCCCAACAGCTACCGGTATCTGCTTGTGGGCCTCCTCGGGCTGTTCGCCTTGTGGGGCGCCTGGGTCATTTTCGGCTGGGTGCCGTTCGCCGGAGACGTCATCAAGGGCATCGCCGTTCTGGTAACCTGGTTGCTGGGTACGGCCGGTTTCGGCGCCGCGTTGCTTAGCCGGGTAGGACTGCGCGAAGGCTTTGCCGGACGCATCCTGCCACCGGAAGCCATGACGGACGAATACTTGTGGGCCACCCCGCAGTTCGGTGTCCCGGCGGCCCAGCGTCCGCCCACCAGGCCCACGCCGCCGCCGGTATGAGCGGCCGGCTTTGGGGCACCCTCCTCGTCCTGTCACTCGGGACGGGTTTGGCGCACGCCCAGACAATGCGCTCGTTCAGCGCCGCCCGGCAGGTCCACGGCGAAACCAATTTCACCGCCACCATCCGGCTGGCGTCAGGCACCCTCAGGCTGGCGCCCGGCGGGGCCAGCCTGCTCTACAACATGGAAGTGGTATACGACGCCGATCGCTTCAAGCCTCTTGGTAGATTCGATCCGGTCGCGAGCGAGGTGCTGCTGGGTCTGGAGAGCATCGGCGGCGGAGGATTGCGGGTTTCCAAGGCTGCCCAGCTGGACCAGGCGGCCAACGTGGTGTTGTCGTCGGCCGTCGACCTCACCTTCGACGCCGGTCTCGAAGCGGTGAACGCCGAGTTGGAGTTGGGGGGAATGCGGCTGGTTTCCTTCAGTCTCCGCAACGGCGGCAGTCGCACGGTGGTACGGTTCAGTCACATCGTGTTCCAGGGCGACGTGGGCGCGGCCATGCTCGATTTCAGTGGCACTTGGCGTGCCGATATGCGGCTCGAGGCCAGCATGGCCGGAGGAGGTTTGACCATCAAGCTGCCACGCGGCCTGGGGGTCAGCATGACAGCTGACAACTTCCTGGCGCTACTCGATCCCCAGGGTTTCGTGGAGAGAGACGGTGAGTACACCTCGCAAGACTACGGGGAGGCCGAACGCCACCTCGACATCAGCCTCAAGGCGTCGCTCGGCCAGGTGAAGATCGAGTGGATCGACTAGCACCGGGTTTGGCTGACTGGCGCTAACCCTCGAGAATCGGCAACGCCATCCGCTTGCCTCCAACGGTGCGGTGAATCGTCTCCGCCAATTCCTTGAAGACCACGGCGGCCGGACTGTCGGGCTCGGCCAGCACCACCGGTACCGCCAATTCCTTGAAGACCACGGCGGCCGGACTGTCGGGCTCGGCCAGCACCACCGGTAGTCCCTTGTCGGCGTGATCAGCCATACCCGGCTGCAAGGGTATCTGGGCCAACAAGGAAACACCCGTTTCTTCCGCCAGGCGCTGCCCGCCACCCGTCAGAAAGATGTCGGTGCGTTCGTGGCAGTTCGGGCAGATGAAACCGCTCATGTTCTCCACCACCCCCAGCACCGGCACGTTGACCCGCTCAAACATCTTGGCACCGCGCAGCGCGTCACCGACGGCCATCTCTTGTGGAGTGGTCACCACCAAGGCACCGCTCACCTGAATCGTCTGAACCAGTGACAGCTGGGCGTCTCCCGTTCCGGGCGGCAGGTCGACGATGAAGTAGTCGAGTTCGCCCCAATTGACGTCGTTGAGGAACTGCCCCACCACCTTCATGATGATGGGTCCGCGCCAGATGGCCGGGGCGTCCCGCTCCACCAGGAACCCGAGCGACATCAGCTTGACGCCGGCCGCCTCGTGGGGTTCGATCCGGTTGTCGTTCACGGCGGGCTTGTCGAACACGCCGAACATGCGCGGCACGTTGGGACCGTAGACGTCGGCGTCCATCAACCCCACCCTGTGTCCCGCCTGAGCCAGGGCCACGGCCAGGTTGGCCGAGACGGTGGACTTACCCACTCCACCCTTGCCCGATGACACGGCGATGACTTGGCCAAGGTTGGGCTTCTCGGCCGGCCCGGGAGGTGGTGGCGCCTCACGCCCGGCAGCCGGTGTGGCGCCAGGAGGCACCGCCGCGCCACCACCTGATCCGGGGTCAACCACTTCGATTTGGACCTGGGACACACCGGGGAGGGCCTTGATGGCCCGGCGGGCATCCCGCACCAGGGTGGCGGGATCGTCCCGGCCGAGGACGAAGGTGAGGTTCACCTCGCCGGCGTCGGTCACCGTCAGGCCACGGATCATGCCGGCGGAAATCAGGTCGTTCCCCAACCGGGGATTCTGTATCTGGGCGAGCGCGGCGGTCACCTGCGCTACTGTCTGCTGGGTCACTGGGACCTCCTCAATCACACGTCAAAACGGCGAACGGGAGAGGAACTTGTCCCGGTGGCTGCGCCGGGTCAACGGGGGACTTAGAAAGGGCTAAGAGGACTAAGAGGGCTAAGAGGAATACGAGATTGTTGCACGCTCGCGAATCGTTCTCCAAGTCTCCGACACTACTCCCCCGAATCACATAGCCACCTTAGCCCTCTTAGTCCTCTTAGCCCCTTTTTTTGTCCCTCTTAGCCCCCTCCAGCACCGTCGCCATTAGATCCACCGGCCAGGTAGCTCCGGGCAGCCTCCAGTACCTGCGCCTGCACCGCCGCCAGGGAGCCTTCGACCGACAGCCCGGCAGCCTTGGTATGGCCTCCTCCGCCGAACATGTGGGCAAAATCGGCCACGTCTACGTCGCCCACGGAGCGCAGTGACACCTTGACCCGGCCGCGGCTGATTTCGCGGAACATGAGCGCCATGTTGACGCCTTCTATGGAACGGGGAAACTCCACCACACCATCGAGATCGTCGGCCGTGAGGCCGTGCCGTTTCATGGCCCCTGGCGGTATGGTGATCCAGGCCAGACCTAGGTCGCGTTCCACCACAAGCGTCTGCAAGGCTTCGCCGATGAGTCGCGGCCGTCCTTCGGGCACGGAGGCGTACACTTGGCTGTAGATCTGGTCGGGGTGGAGTCCGCGCTCGAGCAGATCGGCCCCGATGCGCAGCGTACGCGGGTGGGTGTTGCTGAAGCGGAACCCGCCGGTGTCGGTCATGATGGCCACGTAGAGCGCCTGGGCAATGGGTTGGGTTACCTCCCAGCCACAAGCCACGGCGATCTCGAATATCAACTCGCCCGTTGCGGCCGCTGTGGGATCGACGTAGCGCGGGCCGTCCGGAAGCGACCCTTCGCTCACGTGGTGGTCGATGCACGCAACGGGAACGCCCCGTTCCTGCACCACCGGTCCCAGTGCTCCCAACCTCCCGATATCGGAGATGTCGAGCACTACGATCACGTCCGCCCGGCTGAGTTCCTTGACGGCGTCAGCAGTCTTGTCGACACCGGGAAGGCCATCGAAAATGAACTGCAAGCGCGGGGGAGTGGGCGACGGATTGGTCACCACCGCTTCGATACCGCGAGCCCGAAGGAGGTGCAACAGGCCGACCTCACTCCCGAGACCGTCGCCGTCGGGACTGACGTGGGTCGTCAGGCAGACGCGCTGGCCCTTGCGGAAAAGAGAGGGGGAAAAGGGCTAAGAGGGCTAAGAAGGCTAAGAGGGCTAAGAGGCGGCTGCGGGATCCGAGATATATGGTGGCCGAGAGAGCGAGAACGAACCACTAGGGTTGCAACAACATCGTAATCTTTTTTTCCCTCTTAGCCCTCTTAGCCCTCTTAGCCCTTGCTCTATCTGCTATAGTTGGGCGCTTCCCTGGTGATGGTAACATCATGCGGGTGCGACTCACGAAGTCCTGCGGGAGAGATGCGTACGAATTCCGTGTTGTTTTGCAGGCCCTCGATGTCGGGCACTCCGCAGTAGCCCATTCCGCTGCGCAGGCCACCGACCATCTGGAACAGGACGTCGCTCACCGGTCCCTTGTAGGGCACGCGCCCTTCAATACCTTCCGGTACCATCTTGGTGGGTGATACCTCGCCCTCCTGAAAGTAACGGTCGGCTGACCCGTCCTGCATGGCGCCGAGACTGCCCATGCCTCTGCTGCCCATGCCTCTGATGAGCTTGAAGCGGCGGCCCTCGGCCAGGATCGACTCGCCGGGACTTTCTTCGGTGCCGGCCAGCATGGCGCCCATCATGACGCTCGACGCGCCGCAGGCCAGCGCCTTGACCGCGTCGCCGGAGTACTTGACTCCGCCGTCGGCGATGACGGGGATGTCGCCGGCGGCGCCCACGGCATCGATGATGGCGGTGATCTGCGGCATGCCCACGCCGGTGACCACACGCGTGGTGCAGATGCTCCCCGGTCCAACCCCGACTTTGACGGCGTCGACGCCGCGTTCCACCAAAGCAGCGGCGCCAGCGGCGGTGGCCACGTTGCCGCCAATGAGCTGCACGTCGGGGAGCCGCTGGCGGATGGCGTCGATCGCCTGCAGCACGCCTTCGCTGTGGCCGTGTGCCGAATCCACCACCAGGACATCCACGCCGGAGTCGACCAGGGCGCTTGCCCGGTCGAGCGAGTCGGGCGTGGCACCGACCGCGGCGGCCACCTGTAGGCGGCCGTGGACGTCCTTGGCAGCGTCGGGGAATTGCCGGCGCTTGAAGATGTCCTTGACAGTAATCAGACCCCTGAGCATTCCTTCGGCGTCGACCACCGGCAGCTTCTCGATGCGGTGCTGCGCCAGGATGTGTTCGGCTTCGTCGAGGTCGGTACCCATCGGTGCGGTGACCAGGTTGTCCTTGGTCATGGCCTCGGCGATGTCCTGGTCCAGATCCCGCTCGAATTGCAGGTCGCGATT
>JBDHMR010000450.1:0-2461 GCA_039656035.1 Gemmatimonadota bacterium | reverse complement strand
GGCTGGCCAATTGGTGCCACGCGCTGGTGGAGGCGCGAGAGCTTCCTCTCACGGTCCTGGGCCCCGCGCCGGCCCCATTGGCCAAGATAAAGGATAGATGGCGCTGGCACGTTCTGCTCAAGGGAGCGAGTTCGGAGATCGGCCGAGTTGTAAGGTTCGCCGCGGACCAGCTCCCCAGCGGAAAGAGGGTGAGGGTGATTATTGACCGGGATCCGGTGTCGCTTCTCTGAGGCCACGCGTCGGACTTGAGTCCGACCCAGTGCTCTCCTACCTTGCTGCATGCCTGAGACCAAATCTGCCTACCGGGCGCCTGACTTCGGTGCGCCTCCTTTAGTGGACGCGCCGCTGGCTACGTTCACGCCGCTGGTGAAAGATGGCGTGTTGCCTGAGGGTTTTTTCTCGACCTCGAATCTCCCCACCTTCGTTCACCTGGAAGGCGGTTGGGTCATGCCCAGCCGGCCGCGGATGGACTGCGCCATTGTTAGGCGGGGAGACGAGCTCGAAACCATCGAACCCCGGAAACTCGTGGTGGGAGACCTGGTGGCCCTTGGGATGGCCGAGGATGGGACTGAAGGGATCTTCGTGCACGGCGAGGGATTCTTGGCGCCCCACAGCCCCAACGAATTCCGCTTCATGTCGACTCCCGTGAGCCGAGAGCGGCCGGTCAACTACGAAATGTTGGCGAACCGGTTGGTGGAGGAGCGGGAGCGGGGCGGATACATGTTGTGGGTAACGGGACCGGCCCTGGTCCATTCCCGCGCCCGCATTGATTTCGAATGGTTCATTCGCAACGGATTCGTCCAGGCGCTTCTGGCGGGCAACGCGGTGGCGGTTCACGATCTCGAGTCGGCCATGTTTGGCACGGCGCTGGGCATGACGGACACCGGGGACCATGAGGACGGCGGCCACGGGCTCCACATGCGGGCCATCAACGCAATTCGCGATGCCGGCTCGATCGAGGCTGCCGTCGAGTCCGGGTTGGTGTCGTCGGGCATCATGCACACTCTGGTGACTGAGCGGGTGCCATACGTTCTGGCGGGCTCCATCAGAGACGACGGGCCGTTACCGGGTGTGCTGACCGACGCCATGGACGCGCAGGACGCGATGCGCGAACATACGGTCAAGGCTACCGGCGCCATCTTCGTCGCCACGGCGCTGCACGCCATCGCCGTCGGCAATATGTTGCCGGCGTTTCACACCCGTTACGACGGGATCCCGGCGAGTTTGATGACCATCTGCGTAGACCAGACCGAATTCGTGGTCAGTAAGCTGAAGGACCGGGGAACCCACCAGGCCTTCGGTGTAGTGACCAACGCGCAGGATTTCATGCACGTACTCAGAAGGTTCACGGAATCATGTATCCAGAATTGACCCTCAACGAACCCGGTGTCAGTCCCGGCTGGAAACGCCTGGCTCAGGCCGTGAGTGAACGAATGGCGTTGGACACCCTCGATGGCATATGGGTATTCCGCCCGCTCCGTATAGAAAAAAAGGAATGGGGCACGGCTATTCTGGCTTTGGTGGAGGACGACGGCTACCGAATCTTCACGGCTCAATACCAGCACACCATCAAGGGCCGGGAACGCGGTGCTTTCACAGTGGCCATCGAGGAAGTCGGCAGCGGCCCGGTGGAGGCTCTCGATGCCTTGATTGCCGCCGTTCCCAAGCGAACCGACGAAGACCCGCCCGTTCGTATTCCCCTTACGTCATGGTATCCCGAAGAGGACGCCCAAGATGGCCCGCCTGAGCCCGCGTGAGCGTGCCGACCTGGTGGACCGGTTCCGGCGGTACCTTCAGGATCGCCGGCTTCCCCGCACCCGACAGCGTGACCGTATCGCCGAGATAGTAATCGGCTCCCAGTCGCACCCATCGGCCGCCGATATTCAGCAAACCTTGGCGAAAGGCGATTACCGTGTAGGTACCGCCACCGTGTATCGAACACTGGAACTGCTCACCGCCAGCGGGCTGGTTCGGGGCCACGATTTCGGCGACGGCTTCAAGCGCTACGAAGCCACTCCGACGCAGCAGGGCCACGAGCACCTGATATGTGTCCGCTGCGGCACTGTAGTCGAGTTCACCAACGACCGCCTCGAGCGGATGTTGCCCATCATCTCCGACGAACACTCTTTCGTCCATCAACGGCACCATGTGGAGATCTATGGGTTGTGCAGCAAATGCCGGAGGCATGACCTGGAGTTGTGAGGAACGAATTTGGGGGAGTAGGCGTTTTGAGTTCAGAAATAGGAAATTAGACGTTGGAAATTGGGGAAACTGGAAAACTGCCCAATGACAACCTGAGACTGGCCATCGGAGCCCGCCACATGATCCAACGCACTACGCACCACGCACTACGCACCCTGCGCACTCCGCACTCCGCACTCAGCACTCGCTAACATGTCAGACTCCGCCAGTCTCGGCCTGTTCGTCGCCTTTGCAGCCGGGGTGTTGAGTTTCCTCTCAC
>JBDHMR010000449.1:0-2467 GCA_039656035.1 Gemmatimonadota bacterium | reverse complement strand
CAAAGTTGTTCACTGCCTCGGAGAAGGTGATCGTCAAGGTCGATGTCTCGCCGGCCGTCAGCGCGCTGTCGGACATGACCACGCTGGATACCAGCGGTGCGGCCTTGTCGGTGGTTTGCACGCCCCCGGTACTAAAGCTGGCAAACGTGCCGTTCTGTGACAGGTAGGAGGCTTCGATCCAGTCGGCCGAGCGGGCTGTGTCGGAGACGCGCACTTCGTCTAACATGCCTTTAAAAGTTTGCCCTATCATAAGTGACATATTCGTATTCGCCACACCACGGCCGTCAGTATTGGTTACAGAGGCGACCTCAACGCCATCTGCATAGAGTTTGCCCGTGCCGCCATTGACGTCATTCCAGTCGAAGGTGCCCACAATGTGTACCCACTCGTCGGCATCGTATAATTGTTCAGCCGTAATCTCGTTGCCCCAGCCACCATATTCGACGCCATCTCCGATTCTGAAGATCAATGCTCGGTCCATGCCGGCATCTCCCGATCTACGAACAAGGAAATCCCAGCCCTGATCAGCTGGATCATTCGCATCTATCTTACCGATTGGACGGAAATATTCGTTGTCGAAATCCGCTTTCATCCAGAATTCAATGCTCAGATCGGTGGCCGATCCTGCTGAAGTACCGGCGTCAATATAATCTTCTTCCGCCCCGGCGCTATCGTGGTCAAAAACCTGGCCGTCGGCAATTTTTCCGGCCCCTTCCACGTTTCCGGTCTGATCGCCGTTGTTGGTGCCGGCCGAGTCGATATGGGTGCCCGTGGTGGTCTGTTCGTCGTCAACGTCTTCGTCCAGGTGCCAGACGCCCGTATAGTTCACGTCCCACACCGCCTGCTCGTCCGCCGCATCCTGGTCGTAAGTGGCCGTCCCGTCGTAGTTGTAATAGACATGGATATAGTCGGCAGCGGATCCGGCATTAATCCGCGGCACCTTGACCCACACCGTGGCGGTGTTGCCCGCGTCATCCCAGGATTCGACTTCGTACAGCAGCTCATTGCCGGTGACGGCGTCCGTGAAGCGCACGTCCGCGCCGACCGTTGCGCTAAGATCGAGGCCGGGGATGTTGGTGGTGTCGAGCGTCACCAGGACCGGGAAGTCGACAAGGTCCTCGGCGCTGGCCGAGTTGTCGAAGGTGATCTGGCTGCGGTTCAGCCAGTTGGCATCCCACCAGGCACCGCCCATCAGGTTCCCGGCCAGGTCCGTCACGTCCGCATCGGTGGACGCATCTTCCAGGTAGGTCAGGGTCGGGGTCGCCCCGGTATCTAACACGCCGTCGTTGAAGGTGATGTAGATGTCCGCGTCGTCGGCCGTGTCGCCGTTGGTGTTCCACACGAACGTCTCGCCCGTCACCCCGGCCACATCAAAGTCACTGGCGTCGACCGTGCTGTCGAGGATGGCCTCGGAGAAGGTCACGTGGACGGCGTCGATGTAGCCGTCGCCGTTAAGGTCGGCGGTCTCTATGGTGTCGATCGTCGGGGCCGTGACGTCGGTGACACCGATGGCCATCACCGCGGTGCTGTAGCTGGTGTCGTCGCTGGTGGCGCGGACGGTGATGTCGTGGCTGGTGTCGGTGGCGTAGTCGAGCTGGCTGTTGTCTGCCACGGTGACGACGCCGGTGGTGGCATGGATCGCAAAGCGGCCGTTGGCGTCGTCGTCCAGGCTGTAGGTGATGTCGTCGCCGGCGTCGGCATCGGTGGCCAGCGCCGTGATGCCCACGGCGGTTCCGTTGGCCGCGTCCTCGCTGACCTCGTCCGCGGTGCCGTCCGAGTCGCTGATCGCGCCCGCGACGTTGTCCACCACGGTGACCTGGTGGCCCGGGACAAACAGGATTCCACTCGGAAGGTCGATACTGCCCCCCGCATAGACGTCTATGTATGCGCCGGTCGTCCCGTCAAAGCGCAGGACTTCACCCGAGTTCTTGCTGGTGACATAGAGGTTTCCGTCCGGGCCGAACACCAGATTGTTCGGCAAATCGAGCGTGCCATTACCGGCAGCCTCCACGAAGGCGTTTGCGTCAGGGCCTGCGACCAGGGCGCCGGTTGTCGTGTTGTAGCGGAAAATCTCATGGGTGACCGTACTGGTGACGTACAGGTGGCCGTCCGGGCCAATGGTCATTCCCCGGGGGGTATTGAGTCCGTCGCTTACGGCCGTCGTGACCAGGGCACCCGCACCAATCCTTTCGCCGGTGGTTCCGTCGTACTTCCAGATGTTGTGGTTGTCATCGCTGGCCACGTATAGATCACCGGCGGCGTCGAATGTAATCCCGACCGGGTCGGTGCAGCCATCGGCACCTGTATCGATGAATTCGGTGACGGTATCTCCATCATATTTGAGAATCTTCTCCAGGTCCCAATCAGAGATGTAGAGGTTGCCGTCAGGCCCGAACGCGAGGCCTGATGGGTTGTCGAGATCAGTCGTATTGATTATCTCGGCGACGTGCGCACCCGTGGTGAGGTT
>JBDHMR010000448.1:0-2468 GCA_039656035.1 Gemmatimonadota bacterium | reverse complement strand
TTACAGAGTAGTGCGTGAGAAGGCTAAGAGGGCTAATACGTCTTTTCCCTCTTAGCCCTCTTAGTCCTCCCACAGCGCTACCAATTGTTAGTGCCTCACCCTCTTATGCTTAAACCGCTCATCCCCCATCTCCCCCACCCAAATCTCTGTCTTGGGCCACGACCCCTTGATATACGCCACCCGGCTCCCGTCAGGCGACAGCCGGCCGTATAGCGCAGGGTCAACCACTTCCACGGGCACCGATCCCGCAGGGGTCATCCGATACACACCAGTGGTGCCGGTTTGCTGGCGGGAGAAGACGATGGTGGCGCCATCGGGTGCCCATGAGGGGTACATGTCTCGCAGGTGTCCGGAGGTGACTTGCCGTTGCTGGGCCCCGTCGTTCCGCATGACCCACAGGTGATCGGAACTGGTGTCCTGCGCGGCATAGAAAGCCACTTGCCGTCCATTGGGAGACCAGGCAGGATTCCAGTCGTCGCGGGTGCTGTTGCTCAGATTGGTTCGATCGCCGCCGGCTGCGGACATGCGAAACACCTGGGAACGACCTTCGACGCGGGCCGTGAACAGGAGTTCAGTGCCATCGGGAGACCACGCCGGCGCCGACTCGTCCGTGTCCGTGTCGGTCAGTTGGGTTACCGTTTCCGTTTCAAGGTCGATGACATACACGTCCCAATTGCTGGAACCATCGGCCTTTCCAGTGAAGGCCAGACGGCGTCCGTCGGGATGCCACGACGTCCACCGCGCCGATGTCAGGCCATGCGGTACGGGCTGCACATCCTTGCCGTTCGGCTTCATGGTGAGGATGTCCGACCCCCACGGTTCTTCAGTTTGGACAGTAGTGAAGGAAAGTCGTTCACCGTCGGGCGACCACGATACCTCCTGGAAAAACACCTTGTCCTTCTGAGCGGCCAGTGACAGCAGGGGCAGGGGCACAACGGCAGCCGATAGCAGAAACAACTTCACCATCCCGCGCATGGCAGGCCTCCGGATTAAGGCGACTCCGCCTCTGGCGGCGTCGGCGCGTCGAGATCGTTCCAGAACAGTAGCGCGTTGTACACCAACGCATGGTCATGTTGGGTAATGTGTCGGTGCATCGGGTTCCAGGCGAACAGCACCAGATGTCCATCGCCCAGCGTGGTGTGCACCATGGCCGCTTCACCGTCCAGTTTCCCCTTGATGATGCCACCAGACTGTACCAGCGGCGGAGCCTCCTCCGCGTCACTCTCGTCAGTCTCGTCGCCGTCATCCGCCTCGGCATCCGGCCCGACGTACTTGGTGCCGAACTGGAGCGGCACCAGGTAGCGGCGATGCTTGGCCACGCTGAACAGCGGCCCGTTGCCGCGGAACACGTGGGTCAGCTCAGGGTAGCCGTAGGTGAGCGGCGATTCGGGCTGGAGCACCTTGGCGGTGATCACCGATCCGGGCGTGTTGAGGCCCGATGGCCGTTTGACCGACACGTCGTGGATCATGCCCGTCTCCGTTACCAGAGTGGTGCCCGACCCGAGGGCCACGATGGTGCCCCCCGCCTCCACGAACTCCCGAATGACCTCCAGCCCCACGAACCCGATGCCTCCGGTGATGTCATCCGACGACAGGATCACACCATGGCTGGGGTATTCCGGTGTGGTGGTATAGGCCAGGGGCGACCACTTGGGATCGACGCCGGCCACGATGCTCTTGGCGCGCGTCCCGCCACCGAACTGCGGTATCAGCAGCACGTCGAAGTCGCGCCGCAGCTCGCCCGCCCGTACGCGGTCCTTGCCGATGAATGTGTAGGGCACGCCCGCCTGGTCCAGCGTGTAGCGCACCCAGCCGGCGTTCTGGGTGGAGCGCCAGCTCTGGAACACGGCGATGCGGGGAACGTCCAAAGTGTGTAGTTCGACGTCGGGCATGCGCCGCAACGACACCAGCTCCAGAGACCTGGTGGCCAGCGCCGCGCGTAGTTGTGTCTCGGAAACGCTGTCGGCATCGATCAGGAGAGTGCCGGCGGGATAGCCGTGACCGCCATCTTCGAACGCTTCGCCGGCGGCGTAAACGGGCACGTCCGGCAGCGCGAAGCGGAAGGGACCCAGTTCGCGCTGAGCCAGGTGGGGAATGGCCCAGACATCTCTGGCTCGCGGGAGGTTCGCGCCCGGGGCAAACGGTCCGTCACCTGCCAGAGGATCGACCGCTACTTCAAGTACTGCAGCGTCGTCGATGCGATTCGTTTCCACTCCCAACAACAAGCCCAGCGTCCAGGCAACGTCGTCGTACGGCGAGTGTTCGGCGTCCTCGGGAAACTCCTGCTTCATTAGAAGGTTCCGGGCCAGGGGGCCGAAGGGTTGTTCGCTGGAGACGATCAGGTCGCCTTCGGCCAGTTCGTGCTCATCGAGCTCGGTATCCTCCGTGACCACGCCGACCTCTATTCCCTGCCGCCGGAGGATGTCGATCAGTTGACGGGCTGCGTCGCGGTCCCGCTGCTCTGCGGG
>JBDHMR010000447.1:0-2468 GCA_039656035.1 Gemmatimonadota bacterium | reverse complement strand
TGCAGAATCTCCAGGTACTGACGAAGGCGGATGACGGGCAGGTGATTGTCAGCAATGTCATCCCGGTTCGCTTCGTCCCGCTAACGCGCGACGAAAACTAATGCAGCTCAACCAAATCGCCGTCACAGACGAGATGCTCTGGACCGACTTGCTGACCGTCGAATACCTCGTCACCCCATATGCGCGCAAACTTCAAATCCAGGGCAACGTCTTTGTGCACCAGGCGCGCGACATCGAGGACCATGCCGCCACGACGCACCGTGAAGGGTTTGTCATTATCTGCTGGCTTGCCCGGCGTCTTGGTGTAGACACGGACAATCTCTAGCGCGTGAAAAAGAAAAGGCCCGAGCTCATCCAGGCCATCTCCGGATTTCGCCGACATGGTCAGAGCGGGAAAACGCAATCCGAGCAGCTCCTCGAGAATCTTGACTTCCTCGGGGTCGGGATCGAGATCACTCTTGTTGGCAATCAACACGGTGGGCAGGTCGAGACGAAACGGATCTTCTGTCGCATCCTCTGCCTGTGATTCCGCTTGTTGCAGACCCGGCCATGCCGTTGTGAGGAAGGCTTTCTTTTCCGCCAGGCGCTCAAGGATCGTGGGAATCTGCACCACGCAATCGGGGTCGTTGATGTCGACGACGAGCAACACACCGTCGGCGGGCTGTAGCGCGTTGATCAGCCACGGCTCCATGAAGTCGCCCGATACTGGTGGCAGGTCCACCAGCTGAAAGTGAATGTCTTCATAAGGAAGCATACCGGGCACCGGCAGATGGGTGGTGTAGGGGTAGGGCCCTATGTCACTGTGTGATCCGGTCAACCGAGCGTGCAAACTGGACTTACCGGCATTGGCCGGTCCCAAGAGGCACAGCTGTGCCGCACCTTCGGGGTGCACGACATGGGATGGGCCACTGCGGCGACCGCCTTTCTTGGGGCCCGCAAGTTCCTCGCTCAGCTGCTTGATGCGGGACTTGATATCGGCCTGCAGGTGCTCCGTGCCCTTGTGCTTGGGAATCGTCCGCAACATCACCTTCAGGCAATCCAGGCGCTCCCTGGGCTCGCTCGCCTTGCGGTAAGCCTCTTCGGCTTTCTTGTATTCGGGTGTAACGTTGGTGGGCATACGGTTGAATCTTACCTCCCGATAGGCGCCGACGTCAGATAGTCCAAATTGGAGCCTAATAGTAGATGTCAATTGGTGGGAACATGAATCTTAAGGATAGGCCGGTATGACAAACAAGAAAGAACTCCCATCCAGCGCGCAGGTCGTTGTTATTGGCGGCGGCATCATCGGCTGTTCCATCGCCTATCATCTGGCAAAACGCGGCATGAGCGATGTGGTGCTGCTGGAACGTAAACAGCTTACCTGCGGCACTACCTGGCATGCACCCGGTCTTGTCAGCATGCTCTGGCCCACGCCTTATCTGACCAGTCTGGCCAAATATAGCCATGAACTCTACGCGGCCCTGGAAGAGGAGACCGGGCAGGCCACGGGTTACCGGCGCATTGGCAGTCTCTCTTTGGCCCGAACGCCCGCACGCCTGGAAGAGTTGCGCCGGACTTCCTCCATGGCCAGTGTTTTTGGGGTTGAGTCCGAGATGATCGACAACGAACGTTTGGCCGAGCTTTATCCGGAGGTCAACGTCGATGGCATTTTGGGAACTCTGTATATCGAGAAAGATGGCCAGACAAACCCTGTCGATACTACGATGGCCATGGCCAAGGGTGCTCGCATGCACGGGGCCCGGGTGTTTCAAGACGTCAAGGTGGAAGATATTCTGGTTGAGGACGGCCGGGCGGTAGGAGTCAGGACCGAGCAGGGCTCGATAGCGGCCGATAAGGTCGTTCTGGCAGGGGGTCTCTGGTCACGGGATATCGCCGCAAAAATTGGCGTCGATTTGCCGCTCTATGCGTGTGAGCACTTCTATGTGGTCACAGACGACATAGAAGGACTGGGCAGGCGTCCAGTGCTGCGAGATTTCGATCAGGGCGTCTACTTCAAGGAAGAAACCGGCAAGATGATCGTGGGCTGGTTCGAGCACAATGCCCGCGGTTGCCCTATGAGTCGCATCCCCGAAGATTTCGGTTTTGACGAATTCCCCTGCGGCATTGACGATGTCGAAGAGTACCTGATGCGGGGAGTTGGAACCCAGCCCGGTCTTGAGCAAGCGGGTATACGCACCTTTTTTAATGGCCCTGAGAGCTTCACTCCCGATAATCTGCATCTGCTGGGGCCAACACCCGAGGTGGATAACTTTTTTGTCGCCTGTGGTCTTAATTCCAAGGGCATTGGTGCCGGAGGCGGTGTCGGCAAAGTGATGGCGGACTGGGTCATCGACGGCCACCCATCGGGCGACATATGGGAGTGCGACGTGCGCCGCCATCACCGGGTGCAGCGCGAGCAAGCCTATATCGAGGCGCGTATTCCGGAGGCCCTGGGTCACACCTACGCGATGCATTGGCCCTTCTATCAG
>JBDHMR010000446.1:0-2474 GCA_039656035.1 Gemmatimonadota bacterium | reverse complement strand
GTCCAGGCCGAGCTGAGCCCAGTGCCGGGAACGCCCCTGAAGCGGTTGACCATAGACGGGAAAACGCTCCAATGGCCTATGGACAAGGCCTCTGGCGGGCGCTGGGTGGTGGCCCCGCTGGGTGAGTCGTGGGATGTCGAGGTGCTCGACGAGCGGGCCCGGCACATCCGGCAGCTCACCGGTTCGGGGCAAGGGAAGAGCCGCGAGAGCGTGCTCAAGGCACCCATGCCCGGCCTGGTCGTCAGGGTCGAGGTCGAGCCCGGGCAGACGGTGGTGGAAGGCCAGGGGATCCTGGTGCTGGAGGCCATGAAGATGGAGAACGAGTTGCGGGCGTCCGCGGCGGGGACGGTGGCGGCGGTCCTGGTTGTGCCCGGCGCGGCGGTGGAAAAGGGGGACGTACTGGTCGAGTATTCGCCTGCCGAGAGCGCTTGACCTAAGCCGATATGCTCAACTATCTTATGGGTCTGTGTAAATTTGGGTTCCTCAGCGGATAGTGGAGTCATGCGGACGTATTCACAACGGCCTTCGGACATTTCGCACGACTGGCATCTGGTCGATGCCACCAACGTGCCACTCGGCCGGCTTGCCACTACCGTGGCCCAGCTGATCCGGGGCAAACACAAGCCCACCTTCACGCCGCACATGGACGGCGGGGACTTCGTGGTGGTGATCAACGCGGAGAAGGTGCGGTTGTCCGGCCGGAAGATCGATCAAAAAACTTACTTCTCGCACTCGGGTTACATGGGGCACGAGAAGCACACGCCGGTACGGACGATGTTGGCAAAGCATCCCGACCGGGTCATCGAAAAGGCCGTGTTCGGCATGCTGCCGAAGACTACGTTGGCCAAGCAGAAACTGCGGGGCAAGCTCAAGGTGTATGCCGGGGGCGAGCATCCTCACGAAGCGCAGCGGCCCAAGCCCTTCCCGATTCAGGCGAGCAAGGCAGGAGTATGACGGAAACCGTCGAGCTAAAGTGGAACGCGGTCGGTCGTCGCAAGACGAGCGTGGCGCGAGTTTATCTCACCCCGGGCACCGGGCAGTGGGACATCAACGGCCGGACGCTGGGAGATTACTTCCCCCGGCTGTCATTGGTGCAGCACATTCAGCAGTCGTTTACCGCTACCGATACTCTCGGGGCGTTCGACGTCAAGGCGCGAGTGCGGGGCGGCGGTCAATCCGGACAGGCGGGCGCGCTGCGCCTGGCCATCGCCAGGGCACTGCTGCGGGCCGATGAGACTCATCGAACCAAGTTGCGTCCAGCGGGGTTGTTGACCCGTGACGCGCGTAAGGTAGAGCGCAAGAAGCCCGGTCAACCGGGCGCGCGGAAGCGGTTCCAGTTCTCCAAGCGGTAGACTGGGACGGCCGGTACCATCCGGCCAATCACTCACATCGCGGGATTCCGGCCGGGGTGCCCCTGCGGGGTTCGGTCGGAAGATGAACGCGGTGGCGGATCAACCCTTTGCGTGACAGGACCAGGACACTAATGGCAGAACCCACAGTGCAGGACATGTTGGAGGCGGGTGTTCATTTCGGACACCAGACCCGCCGCTGGAATCCCAAGATGCGCCGGTTCATTTTTGCCGAGCGATCGGGCATCTACATCATCGATCTACAGAAGACGCTGCGCCAGTTACAGGCCGCCCAGGTTCTGGTGCGGGAGTTGTTGCTCAAAGGCGAAGGCATCATGTTCGTCTGCACCAAGCGGCAGCTCAAGGCCACTGTAGAAATCGACGCTCGCGAGTGCGGCGCACACTATGTGACCGAGCGCTGGCTCGGCGGCATGCTCACCAATTTCCAGACCATCAAGAAGCAGATACGTCGGCTCCGGGAACTGGAACAGGGTGCTTCCGACGGCGACTTCGAGAACTACACCAAGAAAGAAAAGCTGCTGTTCGAGCGTGAGCGGATAAAGTTGAGCCGCAACCTCGAGGGCATCAAGCAGATGAACCGGTTGCCCGGGTTGTTGTTTGTGGTCGATTCCCGCAAGGAACGGATTGCCGTAGCCGAGGCCAACAAGTTGGGTATCCCGGTCGTGGCTATCGTCGATACCAACGCTGATCCGGAACTGATCACCGTACCGATCCCGGGCAACGACGACGCCATCCGTTCGGTGTCGCTGATCACCCAGGCCATTGCCGAGACGGTACGTGAAGTTCGGGCCCAGGTGCCGGCAAAGGAAATCGCCGAGGAATTCGAGGGAGAGACGTACAGCAGCGACGCCTCCTCGGACACGGACGCCGACAGCCGGCGACGACGGCCGCGCCGCAAGCGCCGGCCACCGAAGCCCGAGGCCATAGGCGCCCAAGCTCCGGCAGCCGACGCACCCAGCGGCGGCCAGGACCCCGTGGCTCCTGAAGTCGCGGCGCCCGCACCCGCACCTGCACCTGCACCTGCGCCGGCGTCGGCCAACGGGGACGCCTGACGAGAGCGGCGGGTCGCCGGGAAGTCGTTCCGCCGCCCTGGGGCCCGTCTCT
>JBDHMR010000445.1:0-2479 GCA_039656035.1 Gemmatimonadota bacterium | reverse complement strand
GTCACGAGCGCTTCATCCGCGAAATCGAAATCGCCGCCAATCTGTCGCACCCGCACATTCTGCCCCTGTACGATTCGGGCGAGGCCGAGGGCTTCCTCTACTACGTCATGCCCTACATCAAGGGCGAGACCCTTGGTCAGCGCATAGATAAGGAAGGCGAGCTGCCCGTAGCAGAGGCGGTACGGATCGTCCGTGAAGTGACCGACGCGCTGGCGTTCGCCCACTCGCAGGGCGTGGTGCACCGCGACATCAAGCCTGACAACATCATGCTCTCGGGCCGGCACGCCATGGTGATGGACTTCGGGGTAGCGAAGGCCGTGAGCGAAGCGACTGGTGTCACCGCGCTCACGCAGGCCGGGGTAGCGCTCGGCACTCCGACCTACATGGCGCCTGAGCAGGCCACGGCCGATCCCCACGTTGACCACCGGGCTGATATCTACGCCGTTGGTGTCGTGGCCTACGAGTTGTTGACCGGGCGACCACCGTTCCAGGGCGCCAACACCCAGGCGGTGTTGGCGGCTCACGTTACGATGACGCCCGACCCTGTCTCAAAGCATCGAGATAGAGTGCCACCGGAGCTGGAAGCGGTGATCATGCGCTGCCTGGCCAAGCGGGCGGCTGATCGGTGGCAGAGTGCCGATGAAATGTTGCCGTTCTTGGAGACCCCCTCCACGTCGAGCGGCGGACTCACTCCCACGTCCACTCGGCCAGTCCAGTGGATTGGTCTGGGGTCTCGACGACGAGTGTGGTGGATGGCGTTGGGTGCCGCCGCCGCGCTGGTGGCCATCGGGGTGTTCGGTGCCAGGACCATGCGGGACGAGCCGCTCCGAGTCTCTGTGGCGAGCGTCAGGCAGGTCACTCACTCTCCCTCGATGGAGATCTTCCCGGACATCTCCGACGACGGGCGCGAAATCGTGTACGCCGCTGGGCAGGGACTTTCCTATCACATCTACGTTCGGGATATCGAGGGAGGCTCGGCGCTTGGCCTCACAGAAAAGTTGTCCGGGTTCCAGTGGTTGCCTCGGTGGGGTCCCGGCGGGCGGGAAATTCGCTATGTCCAAGTCGGTTCGAGACCGCTGACGGGCCCATTCGGGGATGTGATGGAGATCCCCAAGTTCGGTGGCCAGCCGAGGCAACTGCCGGCCGGACTGATGTTCGAATCCGAGACGGTGGAATTGCAGGCGCCGGCATTCCGTCAACTTGATACCCGCGGCGGGCTGGACAGCCTGGCAGTACGAGCGGTAGAGGGCGGGGACGTGCTGGCCATGCTGGCTGATCCCGTCCAGGATGCCGAGATCAGCTATCTCGTGCCGTCACCCGATGGATCCCGGATGGCGTACGTGCGGTGGAATGGGCTCTACTATTTGCCCACCAACCTGGGTAACGACATACCCAGCAGCATCTGGGTGACCGGACTCGACGAATGGTCCGCGGTTCGCATCACGCCGGACGAGCATCTCGACATGCATCCCACTTGGTTGGGGAACGACCGCCTGCTGTTCGTCTCCAACCGAGACGGCCAGCGGGACATCTACCTGGTGGCCTTGCGCTCGTCAGGGGAGCCGGATGGCGAGCCGGTCCGGGTCACCACCGGGGCGGACGCCCACACCCTCTCGACGACACCGGATGGGTCGCTAGTGGCCTATTCGGAGCTCCGTTTTCGGTCCAACCTGTATGAGATCATTCTGCCGGAACAGGGCAGTGTCTCGTTGGGAACGGCTCGACCGCTCACCCGTGAAAACGCAGTCATCGAAGGTCACGATCGATCGTCGGACGGCAGCCTGCTGTTGTTCGATTCCAGTGTTCTTGGCCAGCAGGATATCTATGTCATGCCGACGAATTCCGGCCAACCTCGGCGAGTCACCACGGACCCGGGGCAGGACAGTCATGCTACGTTCTCCCCCGACGGATCTGAGTTGGTGTTTCACACCAGCCGCAACGGTTCCCGCGACGTCTATCTGATCCGAAGCGATGGGCGCGACGAGCAGCGGCTCACTGGTCGCGAAGCCGACGGATGGCGGCTCGATGACGACGAGTTTTTCCCGATCTTTTCTCCCGACGGTTTGCATATTTCGTTCAGCGTGAACCGGGGCCAGGATCACTCCATCATGGTCATGAGCCGTGAGACGGTCGGCGGTTCCTGGGGTCCACCAGGGAGATTGGCAGACTCCGCCGAGGTGCGGGTGAGCTGGGCCCCAGACGCCAAGCGACTTGTCTATGCCGACTTGGCCGGCGGCTTGACCGTGGTGACCCTGGATGGTGCAAAGCGGCGGCTCGTTGATCCGACTGACGGAATCATAACCTTCGCTTGGTGGCCAGAATGGGCGGCGGACGGCCGCATCTTCTTCCGTGGCACCGGGGTGGATGGGATCCGGGGGATCTTCGTGATCGAAGGCCCGGAGGCCGAACCGCGCCTGGTGGTCCGGTTCGATGATCCCCAATACATCAGCGATGTGTACGCCATGACTATCGTGGGCAA
>JBDHMR010000444.1:0-2484 GCA_039656035.1 Gemmatimonadota bacterium | reverse complement strand
ATGCCCCGGTCCCGGGTGTGCGCCCTGGGCGGACTCGAAGGAGTGCCGCTCTACCCCAATCCGCTCTACTCCATCGCAGGCTACGTGGTGATCGGCCTTCTGTTGCTACGCCTGTGGTCGCTGGGGGTGGCCTTCGGGGTGATTGCCGGTGTCTATCTCATCCTGGCGGGGATGGCACGATTCGTCGAGGAGTCGTACCGGGGAGAACCACAGACTCCTGCGGTTGGAGGCCTCCACATATACCACTGGACGGCGTTGTTGTCGGTAGCCGGGGGGATACTGCTCACCGTTCTCCCCGGCGGCCTTGCGCCGGGTCTGGTGTTTACCTTCGATCTGCGAATAGCGGTTGGCGGCGTGCTCTACGGTGCGCTGGTGGGCTTTGCCATGGGCGCCGACTTCCCCGGCTCGACCCGCCGGTTTGCCCGCTTGGCGGCGCCATGAAAACTATGGAACTAGTCGAGCCTGGTATTCCCTTGGTATCGCGCCAGCGGCCGCACGCCTCCGTCATTGTCCAGTACCAACACCTGGTACGGATCCTCTCGGCCGTTGGGCATTTCCATTCCCGGCGAGCCGGTCGGCATACCCGGTGCGGTCAATCCCTTGACCGGATCCCCCGACTCCAACAACCGGATGACCTCGGCCGGCGGCACATGACCCACCACGACGTAGTCACCGACCACGGCGAGGTGGCAGCTCTGAAACTCCGGAGGAATTCCGTGCTCGGCAAACACGGACGCCATGTTGACCGTCAGGTTGTTCTTGACATCGAACCCCTGGCTGGCCATCTGATCGCCCCAGTCGCCGCAACAGCCACATGTCGGACTCTTGTACAGGGTGAGGGTCTGAGACCCACCGGCCGCGGACGGGACGAACATCGTGGCGGCAACGGCGACAGCCACAACCGCGGCGGCGATGATGAGGATGCGGGAGCGCTTATCGAGCGACGGCACAGGGGTCTCCTTCAGTGGTTGTATGCCCAGCTAACACCCACAACTATAACGAAGTTCCGGATGATCCATGAGGGGGCGCAATGAGGCAATGTGAAACCTGAAAACGCCCGGTTCTTCACGGAACCTTCATGGAGTCATTAGCCTTCCCTACCCATCTTGGGAATGGGTGAGGAGGTATGGTAATGACCGATGACTTTTCCCGCCTCGAGGAGGCGTTGCACGACCGATACCGCGTCGAGCGGGAAATCGGCCACGGCGGAATGGCGGTGGTGTACCTCGCCACCGACCTCAAGCACGGTCGGCCGGTGGCCGTCAAGGTGCTGCGCCCCATAGTCGCCATGGCCCTCGGTGCCGACCGGTTTCTCCTCGAAATCCAGATCGCCGCCCGGCTCACTCACCCTCACATCCTCCCGGCCTTCGACTCGGGCAAGGCCGATGGCTTCCTTTATTACGTCATGCCGTTCGTCGAAGGGGAATCGCTGCGCGACCGTCTCATCAGAGACGGCCAGCTCCCGGTCGACGACGCCCTGCGTATTGCCCGCGAGGTGGCCGACGGCCTGGCCTACGCCCATGGCCTGGGAGTCATCCATCGCGATATCAAGCCGGCCAACATCCTCCTGGCGAGTGGACACGCGGTCATCGCCGATTTCGGGGTAGCCCACGCCATGAGCGCCGCGGGGCAGGAGCGAATCACCGAAGGTGGCACTGCTGTGGGCACGCCGGAATACATGAGCCCCGAGCAGGCGGTGGGTGAGCCGCCCGACGCCCGGGCCGATGTCTATGCCTTGGGGTGCGTCCTCTACGAGATGCTTGCTGGGGAGCCTCCATACCAGGGACACAACGCCATGGCGGTGCTGGCCAAAAAGGCGGTCTCCCCACTCCCGTCAATCAGGGCCATCCGTCCGGAGGTGGCGGTTGGCGTGGAGCAGGTACTGGGACATGCGCTGGCCAACGCTCCAGCGGAGCGTTACCAAACGGCCGCCGAATTCGGGGCGGCGCTCGACCCGGCTCACCTGGCGGCGCCCGCTCCACCGGCCCTGTCCATCGCCGTGTTGCCGTTCGAGGATCTGACCGCCAATGGAACCACAGGATATCTCGGTGACGGCATCGCCGAAGAAATCATCAACGCCCTGGCCCGCATCCGGGCACTGAGGGTCGCATCCCGGACCTCGTCGTTCGCCGTGAAAGGCAAGGGTCAGGACATCCGCCGCATCGGGGCACAACTGGGAGTGGCCTCAGTGCTCGAAGGCAGCGTCCAGCGAGCGGGCGACCAACTGAGGGTGAACGCCCAACTGATCGACGTGGCCAGTGGCTACCATCGTTGGTCGGCCCGCTACGACCGGGACATGAAGGACGTGTTCGCCATCCAGGACGAGATCGCCCACAGTATCGTGCGTGCCTTGCAGGTGGTGCTGAGCGAACGGGAACGCCGGACCGTGTTCAAGGCGCCCGAGTGCGACGTCCGGGCCTACGAGTACTACCTCCAGGGGCGGCAGTACTTCCACCAGGCTCGGGAAAAGAGTCTGAAATTCGC
>JBDHMR010000443.1:0-2484 GCA_039656035.1 Gemmatimonadota bacterium | reverse complement strand
ATGCTGTCCAGTCCCATGCCCCAAGCTGTCTCTACAGCCTGGGCCAGCAGGATGGCGCCCAAGTCCGAGTACCGGTACTCCATGCCCGGCGGTGTCTCGAGGTCCGTGAGGTAAACCAAAGCGAGCGCCGAATCCCGCGAAGGTGCTTCGAGATAGAGCGGGCGCCACGCGGGAAGCCCTGAGGTATGCGTCAGCAATTGGCGCAGCGTGATTCCGTCTTTCCCAGGACCAGTAAACCGGGGGAGGTACTGTCCTACTGGAGCGTCGAGATCGAGCCGACCCTCATCCACGGCCAGCATCACCGCCGTGGTCAAACCGACGACTTTGGTGAGCGATGCCAGATCGTACACCGTGTTGGCGTCGGGATGGGTGGGATCGTCCAGGCCCAGTCGTCCCGTGCCGTAAGTCAGTCGAGCGCCACGGTAGCTGACCCCCAGCACGGCCCCCGGCATGGCGCCGCTGGCGGCGGCGGAATCGAGAAACGCCGTCGTGGCGCTCCAGTCGAGTACGGCGAGGTCACCTTCCGGTGCTGGCGTCGGCACGGGGGCCACGCCGCCGCACGCCATCAGCGCCGTGACGGCAAGGAGTACTGTGGCGGTTACCGGCTGATGGCGCCGTGCGCTAGTTGGTGGCACCGGTGGTAAGTCCGGCGCCGAGTGGGTAGTGCGGCGGGACGGAAATAGGGAGTGTTCCGGTGAACGGCACTTGGCCCAGGAGAGCCGCGGCCAGTGCCTCCTCGGTCATCCGCCGGTTGACCCATCCCAGAACGTAGGCATGGACTCCGTCAATGTTCCTGATCAGGTACGGTGAGCCGAGGGATACCAGGATGGTTGGATTCCACTGGGCGGTTGTCTCGATCAACTCCACCGCGGCGGGTGGCAGGTCTATGTTCCCCTCACCCGAGACCGGGCGAACGGCGGTCATGAAGATGGTGATCGGCGCCTTGCGGATTACAGCCCTCGCCGAGTCGTAGCTGGCCGCCCCGCTGGCTGGGTACAATCGGAAGGATCGCACAGTCATTCCGGCCTCGCGCAGCTTGCCGGTGAGGATGTTGCCCAGGCTCTGCTGCCCGTCTTTGGACAGATTGACGATCGAGACCTCGCGCGCGCTCTTGAAAGACCCGACCAAGTCGGCGCTGTCCTTGACCAGGACGAGCGAGCGCTCGGTGATGTCCTTGGCTATTTCCTGGAAGGCTGCGGATCCGACGACCGTTGGAATACGGTCGAGGTTCACAAACCGCCGCTCGAAGAGTCCCTGCTGTTGCTTGAGCGCCAGCATGCGCCGAACCGACAGGTCGAGCCGTTCCTGGGTTATGCGCCCCTCTTCGACAGCCTCCACCACGGCGTCGATCGCGACAGCCGGATCACCGGGCTGCAGCAGGAGGTCGGCGCCGGCCAGAAACGCCAGTACCGCCGATTCGCCCTCGCCGTACCGGCGCACCACTCCGCCCATGTTGAGTGCGTCGGTGACGATGATGCCCTCGAACCCCAACGAGTCCCGCAAAACACCGGTAAGAATTTCCGGTGCCAGGGTGGCCGGCCGCGAGTTGCTGCCGTTGAATCCAGGGACGGCGATGTGGGCGCTCATCACCGCGGTCACTCCGGCGCCGATGGCCGCACGGAACGGGACCAGTTCGAGTGAATCCAATCGTTCCCACCCGGCTGCGATGACCGGGAGTTCTATGTGGGAGTCGGTTCCGGTATCCCCATGTCCGGGGAAGTGTTTGGCGGTCGACAGCATTCCGTGGTCCCGCATGCCGCGAATCTCCGCGGCCACCAGTCGCGCCACCTGGTTGGGATCCTCACCGTAGGACCGGACGTTTATGATTGGGTTGTCGGGGTTGTTGTTGACGTCGGCCACCGGGGCATAGGCCATGTGAATGCCAACCGCCCGGCCTTCGAGAGCGCTGATCCTGCCGACTTCGTACGCGTCCAATTCACGTCCGGCCGCCGCCACCCCCATATTTCGGGGGAACGGTGTTCCTCCCAGGAGCCGGATGGCGGTGCCGGACTCTAGGTCGGCGGCCACCAACAGCGGCAGCGTGGAGCGCCCCTGCAGATAGTTCAGTTTGGCCGCCACGTCCAGCGGGGACCCGATCGAAATGATCAAGCCCCCGACTTGCAGCGAGTCGACCCACATGCGCGCCTTGTCCAACGCTTCGGCATCGAAGGCGGCGTAGGATCCCCGCAACCAGGGAACCACGATTTGAGCTACCTTCTGCCGGGTATCGAGCGATTGCATCAATTGGTCGATACTGGCATTTCCGGCCGATGAACTTTTGGCGCCGTGAGACTCCTGACCGCCGGCCTGCGTCGCCCCCATAATGAAAGCGGCACAGACGAACCACAGGACTAGATGAAAACGATGCACCACACACTCGCACTGTTTGGGTTGATGGTCGTGACCGCCGGCTGCGGCGATGCGCCCGCTCGTGAGTTCGAAACCGCCAGGCCCACGGTTAGGCCAGGCATCGAGGTGTTGCTG
>JBDHMR010000442.1:0-2486 GCA_039656035.1 Gemmatimonadota bacterium | reverse complement strand
CAGGATGATGCCACCCAGGTCCAGGGGACCGATACCGGCCTGCTCCATTGCCAGATCGGCAGCTGTTTTCGACAAACTGGCAACCGTGTCATCGGGACCGGCCCAGCGCCGTTCACGAATCCCGGTGCGTTCCACGATCCATTGATCGGAGGTGTCGAGGGCCTGCTCCCAGTCGGCGTTGGTGCGCACGCCCGAGGGAACGGCAACGCCAAATCCCGAGATGCGGACGATGGGTCGCTGGATCATGTCTGCGTCGCTGCCTTTCGGGCGGAGAATTCCGCGCCGATGTGGTCGCTCAGTCCGGCCTCGACCGCCTGGACGGCCACATGAAGTGCATTCTTGATGGCATTGGCGGTGGACGAGCCGTGGCAGATGATGGTAATGCCCTTGATCCCCAGCAACGGGGCGCCACCGTACTCGGAATAATCGAGAACCCTGAAGACCTCCTGGACATCGTCCCGCTCCAGGATGTCGGGTGCGTTGTCCTTGACCAACCGGAGGACCAAACGAGCCACCGATTCATAGAACTTGAGCACGATGTTGCCGACGAACCCGTCGGATACCACGACGTCAACGTGGCCAAACTTGGAGTGTCCGGCGATCATGTCGTTGCCTTCGATGTTGCCGATGTAGTTGATGCCGTCGCTTTCCTGCAGGAGGCGGTGGGCTTCCTTGGTAACCGCGTTGCCCTTTTCATCCTCTTCGCCGATGTTGAGCAAGCCGACGACTGGCTTTTCCACGCGCATGATATCGCGCACGTATACGCTGCCGAGATAGGCGAAGCTCTGCAGTTCGCGGGGACTGCAGTCGACGTTGGCTCCACCGTCCACCACAATCACCGGACGGTCAGCCGTGGGAAACGGCGTGGCGACCGTGGCTCGCTCGACGCCATCGTGCAAACGCAACAACATGGTAGAAGCGGCCAGGATGGCGCCGGTGTTGCCGGACGACACGAAGGCGTCCGACTTGCCCGCCTTCTGGAGGCCCAACCCCAGCACGATGCTCGAGTTCTGTTTCTTGCGAATGGCGACCAGCGGTTTGTCGGCCGGACCAATGACTTCGGTCGCCTCGATGATCTCGATCCGGGACCGGTCGATCTCCGGGTGCTTGGCCAGCTCCGCCTCTATGACAGCAGGAAGGCCCACCAGCTGGAACAGGACGTCCTGCTCCAGTTCGGACAAGGCCCGTGACACACCCTCGATTTCGACGGCGGGCGCGTCATCCCCACCCATCACGTCCAGCGCGATGCGAATCACCGTCAGCTATCCTCGACCTCGATCAGCTTCTTACCGCGGTAGAACCCGCAGGTTCCACACACGCGGTGCGGCAGCTTGGGCTCGCTACAACGGGGACAGGCCTGGGGCGGGATGCCCTTGACCTTGTGATGGGTACGGCGGAGCCGCTTGCGTGACTTGGACGTCCGTCTCTTGGGAACTGCCATGACTCACCCTCGAACTGTTGCGGCCGGCTCCTCACAGGAACACGGCCCGTCGTTTAGATTCGCTCCGCACCGGGAGCACAACCCGGCGCATTCGTCGCGACACACGAGGTAACTCGGCACTGCCAGTACCAGTTCCTCGCGCACCGCCTCGCCCAGGTCCACCTCCCCGGCCCCGTTTGCCAGAGGATACACCCCGGGGTCCTCGGCCGTTTCGGGATCGGGGCTGAACAGCACCCGGATCTCAATATCGACCGGCACCAACACATCTTCCAGACACCGGCGGCATTCGCCTTTGACCCGGCCGGTGAGGAACGCGTGCCAGTAGAAATCGCCTTCGCCGGTCTCTTGTAACCGGCCTTCCACTGTTACCGGATCGGCCAGCTGGAGATCGGCGCCCTGAAAGGCCGGGTCGCCGGGCAGGATCTGCCCCGTCGTCTCGACCGACCCCTCACGTAGCTGGCGTAGATCGACTCTCAGCATAGCCGCTAAATCTATTGGGAACCGCTACTTAGGTCAAGCGACCAGGATCACCCGTTCAACCCGGCGAGTTCGCCTTCCGGGAAGAAGAAAGCGATCTCCCGGGCGGCGTTTTCATCACTGTCCGAGGCGTGTATGGCGTTGCGCCCCTTGGACTCGGCGAACAGCTTCCGGACCGTGCCGTCGGCTGCCTCAGCCGGGTCGGTAGCACCGATGACACGGCGCATCTCGGCCACGGCGTCGCCCCGGTCGAGAACCATGGGGAGGCACGGCCCACTGGTCATGAAATCCACCAACTCGTCGTAGAACGGCCGGCCTCGGTGGACCTCATAAAACGCCTCAGCCTCCGCTCGGGCCAGGCGTCGCGTCTTGGCCGCCCGCACCGTAAAGCCCGCTTCTTCCAGCAGGGCGATGATCCGTCCGGTATTTCCCGCACCAAAGGCATCGGGTTTGACGATGCCCAACGTCGATTCCGCCACAGAGCCTCCATTAGTAGTTACAGGCGTGCTTTCAATAACTCCACAACTTCAATCGGGCGCTTCATGACGCCGATCCCGGCGTCCTCGAA
>JBDHMR010000441.1:0-2489 GCA_039656035.1 Gemmatimonadota bacterium | reverse complement strand
TGGATTGGGTGGGCGCACGGCTCGCAACAGTAGCTTGGTGGCCGCATGGAGTGAAAAAGGTCAGGGAGACGGAACTTGGCAATCTCCGCCGCGCGTTCGATAGCCCGCGACGTCCAAACGACCTTCATTTCTCCAGGCGACGAAGTACCTCAGCCCGAGCCGACCGGGCCGGTATCGCCTCACCGGCCGCCAACTCCTCCTCGCCGGCACGGACATCGCGAGCCAGTTCCAGTTCCTCGATGAGCTTCTCGTACTGAGCCACGCTGAGCAACACCGCGGCGCTGTGGCCGTGCTGCGTCAGAATGAGTGGTCTGTCGCGACTCTCGAGTTCGTCGATGTACCGGGCGATGTTGGCTCGGAATTCGGTTAGCGGGCGCACGTCGCTGGGATGGATGGTGGGCATTAGGTCTCCGATCATAAACGTACGTAATACCGTACCTTCTAATGTACAATATGTTCCAGAACGTGCCAGCCGTATTGGGTGAGCGTACTGGAGGACGGACTAGACGGAAGCTTTCAGGCGTTCTTTGCGACATTACTCGTGACTATTGCTTAGGCGTTACACGCCCCTTATATTGGTCCATAACAGGGGGCATTAATGGCGACAAGAGATCGATTCGAGGCGGCGTTCGCGGAACAGACGGTAGAATGGGCCGAGGAGGAGTTGGCCCTCTCCACCAGCGAAATCGCCGGCGTGGTAGGCGGTGTCGACCGGAAGACCGTCCAGCGCTGGCGCCAGGGGCGCTCCGCTCCCCGGGCCGAGCACCGCAAATACCTCGAGTATCTAAACCAGCTCCGTCACCTGCTGGAAACCTCCTTCCGCACCGACGAAGCCAAGCAGCGGTGGATCCACACCCCTTCGCCCGCGTTCGGTGGCCGCACGCCCTTCTTCGTGCTGACCGATGGAGAGATCGACACCGTCCTCGAAGTTCTCGCCGGCCTTGCCCACGGATCTCACCGGTAGTTTCGTCGGCCGCGTGTGGCGTTATGTACCGCGCGACGCGCACCCGTTGCACGTCGGGTACATCTTGCGAGCATCGGGGCGTTGGAATCGAGCTGGGGAGTACGGCTGCCTATACACGGCCATCTCCGCCGATGGCGCTCGGGGCGAGTATCGCCGGTATCTCGCGGCACTGAACCTCAAGCCTGAGGACGATGCTCCGCGAGACTTAGTGAGCCTGCAAGTGCGCGTGTCGCGCGTTCTCGATCTCAGCACTCGGACCATACGCGACAGAGTCGCTGACACGCTTGGTCTCGACGGAACGCTCCCCATCAAACGCCTGCGTGACAATGACCCGGCGGATCTGTCCCTGTGCCTGGCAGTTGCCGACTGGGCTCGCGCGGAGGGGTACATTGCCATCATTTCCCCGTCAGCGGCGATCCGTGGAGCCAAGAACCTGAACGTCTATATCGACATTGCCGGCCCGTCCCATCTTCGGCTCGATGCTGGGCCGGATCGGAAGCCACTCAACTATTGAGCGTGACGCGGTGACGAGGATAGCCATTCTCGTACGAAGCAGGCATCGCTGGGTGCGAGTTCCAGTTTCCTCAGCTCGGGACCGTGGCCCACTGGAGCGCTTCGTGCTCGTGGGCTCTTGGCAGGCCTGCAGCGTAGCACTTCCACTCCCGTGACTTGGCGAGTGTCACACCACCTCGCTACCGTTCTGGGGCGATCATTCCTCAGCCAGGACCAAGCACCATGCCCCCAAAATGGAACCGCCGATCCTTCCTCGCCGCGGTGGGCTCGGCCACCTCGGTCGCGCTCCTCCACCAGCGCCTGGTCGATCCCGCCAAGACCCGTCCCGCAAGACCAACCACCCGGATCGTCGGGGTGGGCTGCGCCGGCTGCGACACCATCAACTATCTGGTGGAGGCTGGCATGCCGGCATCAGCCTTCCTGGCCGTCAACAGCAGCGAGCGGATCCTCGAAAGCTGCCGGGCCGAGAGCAAGATCCGCATCGGCCGTAGGCTCCTGAATGGCCTCAGCGCCGGAGCCAGACCGGAAGTGGGTCGCCGGGCCGCCCTGGAGAACCTGTCGGACATTACCAGGGCCGTCGATGGAGGCGGGCTGGTGATCGTCATGGGTGGATTGGGGGGCGGCACCGGCAGCGGCGCCATGCCGGTCGTGGCCCAACAAGCTAGATCAGCGGGCGCCACAGTGGTTTCCGTCGCCGCCATGCCGGCCGAGGCCGAGGGAAGAAAGCGTCGACGCCAAGCAGAGGCTGCTCTGGCGGAGCTCCAATGCGTAAGTGATCGGATGGCTACGGTGCCCTTCCCCAATTGTAGGTGGGTCCTCTGGCCGGTAGTCCAGCTGATGGCAACGGGGCTGATGGCCAACGCTATTCTCGACGCCCAATCGGCGTGGGTCGCGGAAGGCCCCGATCATATGACGGTCGCCACCTGATGGGCCGTCGCCGATCTCGCCGGAAAGGTCGCCCCAGTTCGGACGACATCTACGATGTCACGCCGGACAGTGTGTGCAACGTACG
>JBDHMR010000440.1:0-3193 GCA_039656035.1 Gemmatimonadota bacterium | reverse complement strand
CAGGGAGACCGGATCCGCTCAATCCATCGATGACGCGCCGCTGGCTCTTCGTGGCTGGGCTCCTGCTGCTGGGGAGCACAGTGGCAGCTACGCCCGCGGCGGCGCAGTACTTCAGTTTCGGCCAAAACAAAATCCAGTATCGCGGGTTCGAGTGGCGGGTGGCGAGCGGCCCTCACGTCGACCTGTACTACTACCCCGAGGAAGAGCACCTCGTTGGCGTAGCGCTGGAGTATGCCGAAGCGAGCTACGATACTTTGAAGCTGCGATTCGGACATGAGGTGTCCGGCCGCATCCCGCTCATCGTCTACGCCTCACACGTGGACTTCCGCCAGACCAACATTCTGCCGTTCATACCGCCCGAAGGCATACTCGGCGCCACCGACTTTCTGAAACACCGGATCTCCATGCCCTTCCGGGGCAACCTGTACGAGTTCTTCGCCACCTTGCGTCACGAGATGGTACACGTCTTCCAGATGGGCATCTCGGTGCAGGCCTACCACAGGGCCCCCCGTCTCGCTCGAATGTTCATCCCACTATGGTGGAGTGAGGGTCTGGCCGAGTGGTGGTCCGCCGGTGAGAACGCGCGCGACGAAATGATCATTCGCGACATGGTGTTGACCGGCCAGATGCCTACGCTAGGCCAGCTGACCTATGTGCGCGGCGGCCTGGAGTATCCGCTCGGCGGGCGGATCCACCGGTGGCTGGCCAAGGAGTACGGGGATTGGCGCGTCGCCGTGTTCTATCGGGAGATGTGGCGCTATGCCACCTTTGAAGAAGCCATCCTGGCTATCTATGGCAAGCCGCTCGAACAACTGAGCGAAGAGTTCCGCTTTGCCATGATGCGCTACTATAACGAAATAATCGATGAACGCATGCCATTGTCCGTGGCCGGAACCAAGGTGGCGGACCGCGCCATCAACGCCACCTACGTGGCTGGGACCGCCAACGACGGTGGCCAGGTGGTCTACCTGGCTCCCAACAATGGCTATATCTCCATCTACTGGGAAGATCTGCGCTCAGGCAGGCGCGGAAAGGTCATTACTGGAGGGCGCTCGGAGGACTATGAGTCGTTCCACCCGTTTTCTTCCCGGTTGGACGCCAGCCGTGAGGGGTATCTCCTGTTCTCGTCGCAACGTCACGAACGGGATGCCCTGGTCATATGGGACATGGTCGAAGGGGACTTGGCCGGCCGCTATCAGTTTCCCGACATCACCTCTGTCGTCTCGCCCAAATGGGCACCCGACGGCAACAGCATCTTCTTCAGTGGACTATCCGACGCCGGCATCTCGGACCTGTATCGTGTCTGGCTACCCGAAGGCCGGATCGAGCGGCTGACCGATGATCTTTACCAGGATCTGGATCCGGTGCCCAACCCGGACGGTACCAGGATTGTTTGGGCCTCCGATCGCACGGCCGGCGGCCTTGATGGCGCCAAGAACCTGTTCGTAATGGACCTGGATACCAGGGACATACGGCAGGTCACTTACGGGATGTGGGTCGATGAAACACCGGTTTGGGCCGGGAACGGGCGGGTGTACTACGCTTCCGACCGCGACGGGATTCTCAACGTGTATTCCATCGACGAGTTTGGGGCGGGGCAGAGGGAGACATCCGCCTGGACCGGGGCGTTCGATCCCTCGTATGTACCGGAGAAAGACGGGCTGGTGGTATCGGGCTACCACCGGGCATCCCTCAACGTCTACTTCCTGCCCCCCGATGCGGAAGCGAAACAGTTCACCTTCGCACCCCCGACCATGTTGGAGGAACACAGTCGCTGGCAATGGCCCACCAGCGAAGAGACGGAAGAGATGGCCCTGGAGAGTTCTCCCTACCAGAGGAAAATGACCGTCGACATAGCCGCCGCGGAGGCGGTTGCCATTCCCGGTTTCGGTGCGGCCCAGGGGGCGGCCATAATGTTGAGCGACCTGCTCAACGACGATGTAATCGTTGGGTCGATCTCCACCTATTCCGGCCCCAACATCACCGACATTTTCGACAACATCAACATCTCGGCGTACTACATCAATCGAAAGCGGAGGGTCAACTGGGGCGCGGGCGTGTTTCGACGCAACGGAAACGCGTTCGAAGCCGGCAGCCGGTTCCCCTCGTATGTCGAGAAGACCCTGGGTGGGGCCGGACTGTTGAGCTATCCCTTGAACCGGTTCAACCGGGTCGAGGCACAGCTCCAAGTGGCGTACTCCGATCGCTTCGATTTCCTCCTGGCTCCGCGAGACCCGCGCCGCACCGGCATCATCGTCTCGAATTTCGTCAGCTTCGTCAGGGACAATTCGCTGTGGACGCCGGTCGGCCCCATCGACGGCGGGCGGCTCACACCAACGCCCGGTTCGACAGCTTTCTGCTCGCCGTGGATTGGCGCCGCTATTTCCGGATAGCCGGTAACACGGCCTATGCCCTGCGGGTCCTCGGCTGGTACAGCGGCGGCGACCGGCCCACCCGGATCAACATTGGCGGCACTCACGCCATCCGCGGGTTTCCGCTCTTCGGCGAAGTCACCGGCACCAAGGCGTGGATGATCAACAACGAACTGAGATTCCCTTTCCTTCAATATCTGACTTTCGGCACGCCGGCCGGCCCGTTTCGTTTTCCAGCACTCCAGGGCGCCCTCACGTTCGACCTGGGGCAAGCCGGCATCCCCAATATTACCGGGCGGGGCGTCCTCGGCAGCGCCGGGGGCGGTCTGCGCTGGGGGCTCTGGCCGTTCGGTGTAGTACGCTTGGACCTGGGCTACCGGTTTGGGTCAGGATTCGCAGCCTACGGGCTGCCTCCCAATTGGTGGGAGGGTAGCTATCTTCAGTTGTGGTTCGGTTTCGATTATTAGCCCTCACTACGCATAACTGCTGATGCTACAACGGTTTCGGCTTGACCGCCCGAGTCTGGTGTTCTATCTTGGCGTCTTGGCCGCGGGCTGCAGTTCCACCCCGGTAACCCTGGTGCCGGAGACCGCTCACCGCGTGGCGGCAGAGGACGCCGTGGAGTGGTCGGCCGAGACGTTACTGACCGGGTACCAGATACACCGGTTCAAGTGGACCTTTTGGGATGGACGGGCCACCGCCGGCGGCCGGGGCAGCGCCAGAATAGCCCCGCCCGATTCGCTGCGGTTCGATGCTGCCGGGCCGTTCAACTCGGGTGCCTTGGCGGGCATGGTGGTTGGCGGAGAAGCGGTTTGGACCGA
>JBDHMR010000439.1:0-2498 GCA_039656035.1 Gemmatimonadota bacterium | reverse complement strand
GCTGGGTCCGGTCGTGATAGAAATGGGCGTGAACATCGATCAACATGAAGGCATCAACCCCGTCCAGGTCGATTGATATCACCTAGTGTCTCGTCCAGCATGGTCAGCGCGCTATCGACATCGTCCTCGGTGTGGGCCAGAGAAACGAAATTGTAGGCGGTCGGTTTCCAGATGACACCTCGCCCGGCCATGCGCTGGGCCAATTGCCACCCGGTACCCGCATCGCTGAAAGTCAGATAGCACATCTGAGGAACCCCCCGTACTTCTGCACCAAGTGCCTGGTGCCGACCACAAACGGTCGTGAGCCCCTCGAACAGTCGTGTCCCCATCCGTGCCAGGTAGCCGGGCACGTCGTCACGGCGCGAGACGGACACCGTGGCCAGAGCGGCGCGCAGGCTGACGTCCTCGGTGGCGAGCGTGGACGATATCCACGTCCGGGTGAGCGCCTCCATGACGGAGCGGCGGCCGCCGACAACGGCGAGGGGAAACCCGTTGGCCAGTCCCTTGCCGAGCACGCCAAGATCAGGAGTAACACCGAACACTTCTGCGGCGCCACCGATGGCCAGGCGGAAGGCAGTCTTGATTTCATCGAACACGAGCACCGTGCCTGTCGCGGTACACTCCTCCCGCAACAGAGCCAACCAGCCCGGATCGGGGGGGCCGTCGATTACCGGCTCAACGACCACCGCCGCGGGCGGCTTGCCCGCCCGAATTGCCCGACGAGCCGCTTCCCTGTCGTTGAACGGGATCGACGTATTGAGAGCGGAGACCGCCTTGGGCACCCCCGCTTCCGTCTGACACCAATCGAGCCAGCCGTGGTAACCACAGGTAACGACACGTTCACGGGAGGTAACGACTCGGGCGATTCTCACTGCCGCCGCCATGGCTTCGGCGCCGGTCTTCAGGAATCGAACCTGCTCGATCCACGGGATGGACTCTACCAGGACGGACGCCAATTCGTCTTCGGCAGCGGGAGCCACCGGGCCTACGGCCCCGTCGGCCACGGCGGCCTGGGCGGCGCGAACAACCTCCGGATGGGCGTAGCCCAGGGTAACCGCCCCCAAGCCCATCACGTAGTCGAGGTAATCCTTCCCTTCGGTGTCCCACACATGTGCCCCCCGCGCCTTGACCATCTTGCCATGGAAGGAGCCCGGCTCCAGAGCGCCGACGAACGCCGACGGTCGCTTGGAGCCGGTTGACGTGCCACCGGGGATGTGGGGCGAGGTCATGTGGTATCGCTCACTGCAACTCCAGCGTTCCGAAGGCATCGGGCGGCTGCCGATCGCCCCGGAGCCATACCCAGCCGCCACCGCCGCTCCATACCAGTTGGCCGGCGCGACGTTGCCGTCCCGGCCGGGCCTCGTTGACCAGAAGGTCGAACCCCAACTGGTCGCCCCGGGCCACGGCGCCCCACCAGGACGGCGTCAGAGACAACAGGAGGAGGTAACCGGTGTCGGAGTGGCGCCAGCGGGCGTGAACGACGCCTTCGCCCGAGATCATGCGGACAGTGACTTCATCGCTCTCCGGGTCGGGCACGGCAATGAGCCCAAATACGCCGCCACCTTCCGGTTCCCGCAGGTAGACCTGGACGCCATCGTAATGGATGTCGTCCGGATCGTTATCGAGCATCAACGCGGGTGCATCGGGTGATCGGAAGAAGACGTCGTGCTTGTGGACGTCCACCGCCAGATACAAACCGTCATGATCCCACCCCGGAAACGCCTTGACGGAGAACTCGTCGTGTCCGGCGTAGTCCTGTTCCGCCCGGCGATACTGGTCCTCGTGATCGAGCACCAACGGTGTGATGTCATGGAACCCCGACAAGCCGTCCTCGATGTCGGGAGCGGAGGACAACGGGCGGGCAACGGCGTGCATTACCATGGGTTTGTCGGGTGTGACCAAGGGTTGGTATGCCGTCTTGACGGAACGCAATCCGCCAAGAGTGACGCTACTACCGTGGTCGAAGACCCACCCTTCGGTGACGGCCCGGTGGGTAGCTTCGCCGTCACCAGTACGGATAATGATTGCGTCCCCGACCACCTCCGTGAGTTGCACATCACCCTGCCATGCCACAAGGGTGGTGCACCGGACGTGGCGGCCGCTCGCCCGCACAAGAAGGAACTCTCTTGAATTCCCTTCCGTCGGCAGGCCGGGTCCTCGCATGCGCCACAGTGAGCCGCCGTGAAACTGAACTGACAGGATTGAGTCACCGTTGCGAGCACGAACGCTGACTAGCCCCGGCTCATCCGGCTCGAAGCGCTGATGATCGGTGGTGCCCAAGTGGTCGAGCGATTCCGCGATCCAGGAGCCAGGTGAAGTCACTTCGATGTCACCGTGGAGATGCCAGGGGATTTCCAGAAGATGGTCGTCTTCGGCGTCTGATTCGACGACATCGACCAGGTGGTCGTGCCCGGCAACCACCGTGCGCCGCAAACCCGCGAAGGATGCCCGGATCCAGCCGAAGGCGCCGTTGGTATCGAAGGCCTGGCACTGTGCCG
>JBDHMR010000438.1:0-2498 GCA_039656035.1 Gemmatimonadota bacterium | reverse complement strand
GGAGAAATCGACGATCGCCGAGCGGTGCCCGTGCTGATTCCCTTGTTGGACGATGCCGATCCCGAGGTTCGCAAGCTGGCGGTTTGGGCGCTGGGCGAGTTGGAGGACCCGGCCTCGGTTGACGCTCTGGGCAAGGCCACACTGGACGCCAACGCCGAAGTGCGCCGCACGGCGGTACGGGCTCTGGGCGAAGTGGAAGATCCCCGCGCGCTCGATTACCTGATTGCCACGTTGCGGGACAGCGACGCGGAAGTTCGTGCCTACTCGGCCTGGGCACTGGGCGAAATCGAAGACGCACGGGCGCTCGATGCTCTGGTCGCCGCCTTGAGCGACGAGAACGCCGAAGTTCGCTCACAGGCAGTTCACGCTTTGGGCCATCTGGAAGACCCCCGGGCCGAAGCGGGCTTGTCTATGGCACTGACGGATGAGCGCGTCGACGTCCGCATGCAAGCGGCCGACGCTCTGGGTGAGCTCGACCTGTCCGTGGCTCCGCCAGCGCTGATCGCGGCCATGAACGATGCGTCGCCTCAAGTGCGCAAGGTCGCGGCCCATTCGCTCGGCGAGATCGGCGATCCCGCGGCGACCGACGTCCTGGCCGCCGGAGTCAACGACCAGAACCGTGACGTGCGCCTGACTAGCCTTCAGGCGCTGGGCGAGATGGGAACCCAACGGTCGCTCGAGATCCTGGTTCAGTCCATGAGCAGTGAAGACCCCGAGGTCCGCAGAGTAGCCGCACGAATGCTGGGTCGCAGGGGAGATCGCTAGCGTGCCCCCGGCGTCCTACAGGATGGGCTTGGTAACCGGCGGGTTTCTTACCGCGCTAGCAATTCTCGCCATGGCCGCGCTGCCCCGGGGTATCGGCGGTGCCGGACCGCCGGTGAGTCAGGAGCGCCCGGATACTGATGACCTGGCCATGGTGCAGACCGTGTTGGCTGAGGCCCGCGGGGCAAGTCCATTGATGTGTGAAATGGCGGCCGGCACCATGCGGGGAAATTTCTGGTGGCACAACCGCGAGCCGGTCGCTGACGATGTCCGCGACGTACTCCAATGGGTCCGGCGTGACCCAACCGACCTGGCCGTGGTGCCGGTGCTGGCCGAAGCAATGTCGGACCCGGATCCCTGCGTGGCTCGGACCGGCGCGCGACTGCTCGGCCGGATGGAGCATGATCAGGCCAATGACCGCTTGTTGCGGGCTCTGCGAGATACGGCGGCACAGGTACGCGAAATGGCGGCGTTGGGTCTGGGAGTGGCCGAACCAGACGCCGCGCTCGCACCGCTGATCGAGGTGTTGTCCGGCGATCCCGGTCCCCGTGTCAGGGTCATGGCCGCGTGGGCACTGGGAGAGTTGGAGAATCAGGAGGCAATCGAATCGCTGGCACTGGCGCTCAGCAACGGTCCGGCACCCCTCCGGCGGGCAGCGGCCTCCGCGCTTGGCGAAATCGAGCGACCCGAAGCGGTCCCGGTGCTGATCCGGGCCCTCGACGACTCCGACGCTGATGTCCGGGCCCAGGCCGCGTGGGCCCTGGGGGAAATCGAGGACCATGCGGCTGTCGAGGCCTTGAGCCGGACCTTGTTGACCGACCAGGCCTCCCAGGTGCGGGTGGCTGCGGCCCGGGCACTGGGGGCTATTGAGGAATAGCGTGAAGGTTGGGCGGGGCGCAGCTCGAGGCCCCGCTCCTCCCGCCATTTGTGGTAATTGCATCCCGCCGTCGACCCACCCATTTTTCAGGTCACGTCCGATTGATGAACTCATGCCGCCAAGCGGCATTTTTTTCCTGCTCGTTCGTCTCCATGGGTAGGTCCAGACAAGGGTATGACTATGAGTACGATGCTTCATTTCAGCGGCGCTCGACTGATCCTGGGCAGCGGCGTCCTCGCCGCCCTCGTTCTGACAGGTTGCAGTGACGATCCCGTTTCCGTCGATCCAGTTGCCACGGTTACCAAGACGAGCTCCACCGACAACCTGCATGCGGATGCCGGGACCGTCGTCGCGCGGTCACCTGAGGTGACGCTCCTCAGGGCCAGCGGAGCAAAGGCCGTTGGTGAGACGGTCACCTTCACAATCGAAGGGGGTGGTGGGGTTTTGGACGGAGCGGTGGCGGTGACCGACAGCCGTGGCACCGCCCGGCCACGAACGTGGACGCTGGGTCAGGTAGCGGCCCAGAACCTCGTCAAGGCCACGGCCAATGGTATTGAAGTGACCTTCTCGGCCATTGGCGTCCCCGGGCCGGCCGCCTCGGTGTCGATCTCCCTGGGGGACGAACAGATCGCGCAGGTGAGTACCCAGGTATCTGTCCTGCCCGAGGTCATGGTGGCTGACCAGTTCGGTAACGGTGTCCAGGGTGAAACTGTCGAGTGGCAAGTCTTGAGTGGTGGTGGAAGTGTGATTGGCAGCGGCTCGGGCACCTCGGAGCCCGATGGATTGTCGCGGGTTGGTGGCTGGCAGCTGGGCGGCGTTCCTGGGACGAACTTGCTTGAAGCCATGGTGGCAGGGCTCA
>JBDHMR010000437.1:0-2500 GCA_039656035.1 Gemmatimonadota bacterium | reverse complement strand
CGGCGCGCTCGTCAACGTGTCCGCTACGGTGGATTTTGTCGGCAACTCTTCCATGGAAATCACCGTGGAGGTGCATTCCGAGATCGTGAGCACTGGTGAGCGTACCCATACTCACACGGCGCACGTGGTCTTCGTGGCAATCGACGAGGCCGGCAAGCCTCGCCGTGTAGCCAGACTCGTTCCCGAAACCGACGAGGAGCGTGCTCGTTTTGAGTCCGCACGGCGTCACCGTGAGGCACGGGACCGTTCGTGAGCGTACCGCGCGTCGTGTTGGTGTTCAGCGGGGGAGGCGTCAAGGCTGCCGCTCACATAGGAGCCTGGCGGGCTATTGTCGAGGCGGGGCTGGTACCGTCGCGGATCGTGGGGACGTCCATGGGCGCCATAATCGGGGCGGCGCTCGCGAGTGGCTGTTCACCGGACGTTCTCAGCGAGAAGGTGTCATCCATCAAGAGAGGCGACGTCGCCTCGCTCAATCCGATGGCGCTGATCGCAGGCATTCGGGCGCGCTCGGTGCTGCGGGCGACACCACTCCGGCGAACGATCGAAAATGTGGTTCCCGCTCGCCGGTTCGCTGACCTCGAACTCCCCTTGACGGTCACCACCACCGATCTCGACAGCGGAGAGTCGGTCTTGTTCGGCGCCGGTGGTGAGGACGCTCCCCTGATCGACGTCCTTTACGCCAGCGCGGCCCTCCCGGTGTACTATCCGTCCACGGTCATCAACGGCCGGCGATTGGGAGACGGCGGCATCCGGTCAGTGCTACCGCTCGAGGTAGCCGCCAAGGCCCCGTGCGATCTCGTCATCGCAATCGATACCGGCCCGGGATTCGAGGAGCGGGGCGGAGCAGCCCCGCGAATACCTCCACTCATGCGTGCTCACGGAGACGCCGTCGGCATCCTCATGGCTGGGGCTACTCAGCACACGCTCGAATGGTGGCGCCGGACGGATGGACTACCCAGGTTGCTGTACCTCCGGCCGAAGGTAGAAAGCGGAGTGACTTTCGAGGTCGAGAAGATCCGGGATTACGAGTCTCGCGGTTACGCAGCGGCGGTTGAAATGTTGCAGAACGAAGACGGTGCCGGACTATGGGGTTGACCACGTGAAAATATTCAGTGTGGCTGAGGCCGAAGAGACCCTGCCCTTGGTCCGGCGGGTAGCGCAGGATCTCATCGACGCCTATCCCCGGTGGCGGGATGCCGTGGCCGACTACGAGATACTCAGTGGGGGCGCCAAGGCGGACAACGGTGAGACTGACGAGTTGGTGGCGGCACGCCAGAAGGTCATGGTTCATGCCGAACAGATCAACGAGTGCCTGCGGGAACTGGAGCAAATCGGGTGCGTGTTCAAGGGGTTCGAGAACGGCCTGGTGGATTTCTACGCGCTGCGCGAAGACCGGCTCGTCTTCCTGTGTTGGCGCCTCGGCGAGGAACACGTCTCTTGCTGGCACGAAATCGACACTGGATATGCAGGGCGTGAACCCATCGACGATGTCATGATGTTCCGTGGATCACACACTGAAGGGAGTCCTTCGAAATGATACGAGTGGTCGTCCTCGCCCACCTGGTGGGGTTGGTTTTGTGGCTCGGCGGTGCGTTCGCCAGTATGGTCGTTGGTGTGGCCTCAAGGCGTGAAGCACCCGATCTGTTTGCCGTCGTCGCTCGGCTGCAGGCCGCCATCACCAGGCGTATCGTCGCTCCCGGAGCCGCCCTGGTGCTCCTTTCCGGCTTGTGGCTCACGGTCGAGCGCTATCCGGGAGCAGCCATGGCCCAGGCCAGTCCCTGGCTATTCGTCATGCAGGCCGCAGGGGTCATCGGCGTCCTGGTAGTACTGCTGGCCGCGCTGCCGACGGCGGCCAAGCTGTCACGTATCGATGCCGATGGTGATACCCGGCCGCTCTTCCTCCTCCTTCGCAAGCGCCAGAGCGTAGTGGGTTCCATTGCGGGGACGCTGGCTCTGATCGCCTTGATCTCTGCCGTGATGCTCTGACCGCCGCGAACGTCTTCGCCGGCCGGCCAGGTCGTTGGTGCGCGAGGGGGGGGATTAATGGGGGCTAGACTTCAGCTGCCGGAGGGGCCAGAATATAGCCTCGACACGTGGGGCGTGGACCGCGGCTTCCCCTGCAGCCCGCACCCGCTTGTTGCATCATTCTAATGACTATGACTTCGACCTCCGCCGTTCTCGCATTCCCCCACGCCCTGGGGGCATGGGTGCTTCACGCGTTTGCCACAATCGGTCGTGTTACCCGAATGTTGGGCGAATTCGTCCGCGGCTTGGCCGAGTGGCGCATCTGGGTGCCGCGCACCATCGACGAAGCGTGGAATGTCGGTGTCGGCAGCTTGTTCATCATTCTGCTGGTCTCGGGCTTTGCCGGCGCGGTCACGGCGCTGCAAGCCGGGTACCAGTTTACCGGGAGCATTCCACTCTACGTCGTTGGCAGCCTGGTGGTGGAGTCCATCATATTGGAGTTGGGCCCGGTCCTTACCGCCTTGGTGCTGGCCGG
>JBDHMR010000436.1:0-2501 GCA_039656035.1 Gemmatimonadota bacterium | reverse complement strand
GTCTTGTGCTACGCCGCCTACCTGCCGCCTCGTGAGGATACCGTCCAAAACGCGTTCATTCTGCCGGCCGCCAACAATCTCATCTCGCTAACGGCGGGCGTCATGATCATGTCGACCGTGTTTTCGGTCGTGCCGGGCCTGGTAGCCCATCTGCAATCGAACCCCGAAGCACTGGCCGCCTATCCTTCGCTGGTCCAAGCCATCGAAAGCGGCGCCGAGCTGACACCGGAGTTGATGCGTACTACCATCTTCAGTCAGAGCAATGAGGGGCTCACCTTCGTGTGGATGCCACAGTTGTTCGACTCCCTGCCCTTCGGCCGGATGTTCATGACCGTCTTCTTTCTGGCCCTGGCTTTCGCCGCTATAACCTCGTTGATCTCGATGGTAGAGCTGGCCACCCGGGCGCTGGTCGACGCCGGCGTGACTCGCGGGAAGGCTGCACAGATCGTCGGCGGCGTTGCGTTCATGATGGGACTCCCCGCGGTCATCTGGTTGCCGTACCTGCGAAACCAGGATTGGGTCTGGGGTGTGGGACTGATGGTGACCGGGCTGTTCTTCGCTATCGCGGTCATCACCCACGGCGTCAAACGCTTCCGTGAAGAACAACTCAATCACGAGGACTCTCATTGGCACGTCGGCCGCTGGTGGGATGTGGTGATCACGGTTCTGGTCCCGCTCCAGGCCGTGGTGCTCATGGTGTGGTGGCTCTACCAGGCCCGTGGTTGGGACCCCAACTGGCTGGCCCCATTCCAGGAAGCCAACGTGGGGACGGTGCTGTTCCAATGGGCTATCGCGTTTGCATTGGTGCTGTTGTTGAACAGGACGATCGTGCGGAGGGTGAGTAATAATTCATGAGGGCGCAGGGCGCACGAGCTTGCAGCGGTCGGTGGTCAGCCGATACAGATCGCCGGTTGGCAGCCGTTGCCAGCCAGTAACTGACAGCTGATCGGTGTTTCCAACCATCGACTCCATCCTTGCGGCAGCGCCAGTCATACATGATGCGGGCCAGCTCTTGGGTAGCAGCCGTGAAGGCCGGCCGGTGCAAGGCTTCCGCTTCGGCCTCGGTAACCAGCGGGTAAGCCTCCTGGGTGGCTGCCACGCTGACGAGCCGGTAGGGCCTCGGTTACTGCGCCACCTGGCCGGCTACCTCTCCACCATCCCTGCCGACGATCCGATCCTCCATCGGTATCAGTGGTGGATCATCCCGCATATCAACCCCGATGGCGAGGCCCGCAACAGCGTGTGGTATGACGGCGATGACGAGACCTACGACTTGGGGCGCTATCTCGCCGGGGTGATTCGTGAACCGCCGGGCGACGACATCGAGTTCGGATTCCCACGGAACGAGCAGGACACCGTAGCTCGGCCGGAAAACACGGCCGCTTACCAGTGGTGGCTCTCAGCGGACGGCCCCTTCGCCCTGCACATTTCTCTCCACGGGATGGGATTTGCCGCGGGGCCGTGGTTCCTCCTGGAACACTCGTGGAACGATCGTCTCGAGTCGTTCAAGAACACTTGTCGCGCAGGCGTGGCAGAATTGGGCTATCGCTTACATGACGTCGAGCGCCACGGGGAGAAGGGTTTCGTCCGATTGGGGCATGGATTCTGTACTCGCCCCGACTCCGAGTCGATGCGCCAGCACTTTCTCGATCTAGGTGACAAAGCCATGGCCGCCCGTTTCCGTCCCAGTTCCATGGAAACGATTCGCAGCTTGGGAGGTGATGCAGTTACCATGGTGTCGGAGATGCCGCTGTTCCTGCTTCCTGGAGTGGGGGAGACGTTGGGACCGCCCGATCCGGTGGCAGTGGAGTGGCGGGAGCGTATCGGGCAATGGCGCACCTCGGCCAGGGGAGGCGCGGCGGCCGCCGTTATCAACGCCGAAGCGCACCAAGCAGGCCTTCGACCGATGCCCATCCGGGATCAAATGACGCTGCAATGGATGATGATACGCGGCGGCCTGACGGCCGGGGAGAATATTGAATAACAAATGCCAGAAATATCGAATAACGAATCGAACGATGAATCGATCAACGTTCACTTCGCTATTGAATATTCGATATTCCTGGCATTCGATATTCCTTCTCCCCTTCCTTCGGCCCAGCCTGCTCCGTAAACTTCGGTAGGAGGACTTCGAGACGACATGAGACTTATCTCATCACTGGTGTGGCTGGCCGTGCTGCCATCCGCGGCGATCCAGGCTCAGGCGATCGACTGGAGCCGGTACGACGTGGTCGATCTCACGCACCCGCTCAATGCTGAGGCGGTGTTCTGGCCTACTTCGCCATCACGGTTCGTCTTGGAACAACTGGCGTATGGGGAAACGGACGGCGGGTGGTTCTACTCGGCCAACGCTTTCTCGACCCCGGAACACGGTGGCACCCACCTCGACGCGCCGATTCACTTCGACGCCAAGGGCCAGACGGTCGATCAAGTGCCGCTGACTCGGCTGATGGGTGCCGCCGTGGTGATCGACATCCGTACACAGGTTTCCTCGGATCCTG
>JBDHMR010000435.1:0-3511 GCA_039656035.1 Gemmatimonadota bacterium | reverse complement strand
GGGACCATCGATCTGGTGGTGATGTTCGAGAGGATCCTCTGAAGCAGGGTGGACTCAATAAGTGGTCAGTTGTCGGTTATTCAGTCATCAGTGTAGACAGGCCGATTTCTTAGTGCACGACCACTGATTACTGATTACTCCCCCTCCGCACGCTCCTTGCCCATCTCGATCATCCCGGCCAACTTTCCCTATAATGAAACTGGACCAACTCCTCGCCGGCCTTGAGGCGCGCCAAGCCGCCGCACTCGCCCGGGGCATATCCATTGTCGAAAACGCGCGCCCTGGTTTCGAGGCGCTCCTCTCGGCCATCCACGCCAAACTGGGCCGTGCCCACCGGATCGGCATCACCGGCCCGCCCGGGGCGGGGAAGTCCACCCTGACCGAGTGTCTGGTGGTGGCCTTCCGGGCCGAGGACCTCACCGTCGCCGTAGTGGCCATCGACCCCACCAGCCCGTTCACCGGCGGCGCCCTCCTGGGCGACCGCATCCGTATGGAGTCCATCACCCTCGACGACGGCGTGTTCATCCGCTCCATGGCCACCCGCGGTTCGCTGGGCGGCCTGGCCACGACCACCCGTGAAGTGTGCGACCTGCTCGACGCCGCCGGATTCGACCGCATCCTCATCGAGACGGTCGGCGTGGGCCAGTCGGAGCTGGATGTGGCCGCCATGGCCGACACCAGCGTGCTGGTGCTGACGCCCGAATCGGGCGACGGCATCCAGACGCTCAAGTCGGGCATCATGGAGATCGCCGACATCTTCGTGGTCAACAAGGCAGACCGGACAGGGGCCGACCGGCTGCGGCAGGAGATCGAGATCACCCTCGGCATCCGCAAGGGGAGCGCCTTCCGTAACGTTCCGGCTCACCACGGGGCCCTGAAGTCGGGCCCGGCAGCCCCCGAGCCAGAGGAGGCCGAGTGGCGCCAGGCGGTTTTGGGCACCGTAGCGGTTGAGTGCCAGGGGATCGATGAGCTGACTGCCAGTCTGGCGGAACACTGGGAGTGGCTGGAGGCTTCTGGTACCTTACGGGAGCGGCGGCGGCGCCGGATCAGGGACCGCACCCGGGACGTAGTCAACCGGGCGGTGCGAGCCTGGATCTGGTCGGATACCGAGGCCGACCGCTTGATCGACGCGCGGCTGGACGAAGTGGAAAGCGGAGCGGTGAGCCCGTACGATGTGTCGCACGAGATTCTCGATGGCTTGAAACAGGGAACGAACCTATGACGGCGTTGAACGACGAAACTGACGGCCGGTCGATGGCCGACAGGCTGGCCGCACGGGACGCGGAGATCGAGCGTCTCGAGGCGGAGGTCCGTGCCTGGCGCGAGCAGGCGGCCGGCATGCCGATCCGTGATGACGGAGATTTCACATCCGTCTCCGGGCGCACCGTCGAGCCGCTCTACACGCCGTTGGACGTGTCGGACAATCTACAGGACAACCTGGGGCTTCCGGGACAGTACCCCTTCACCCGCGGTGTCCACCCCACGGGCTACCGGGGCAAGCTGTGGACCATGCGGCAGTTCGCCGGGTTCGGCACGGCCGAGGACACCAACGAACGCTTCAAGTTCCTGCTGTCGCGGGGCCAAACAGGCCTGTCGGTGGCGTTCGATTTTCCGACGCTCATGGGCTACGACTCGGACAGCGCGCGTTCGGAGGGCGAGGTGGGCAAGTGCGGCGTGGCCATCTCCAGTCTGGCCGACATGGAGACGCTGTTCGACGGCATACCGCTGGATCAGGTGTCCACTTCGATGACCATCAATGTCCCGGCCGCCATGCTGTTCTGTTTCTACGTGGCCGCCGCCGAGAAGCAGGGCGTCGACATCAGTAAGCTGCAGGGGACCATCCAGAACGACATCCTCAAGGAATACGTGGCGCAACACGCCTGGGTCTATCCCGTCGAACCGGCCATCAAGATCATCGTAGACGTGTTCGAGTGGGCCTCGGAGCACACGCCCAAGTGGAACACCATTTCCATTTCCGGGTACCACATCCGTGAGGCGGGCGCCACCGCCACGCAGGAACTGGCCTTCACGCTGGCCAATGGATTCTCCTACGTGCAGCACGGCATCGACCGGGGGCTGGACGTCGATCAGTTCGCCCCGCGCCTCTCGTTCTTCTGGGACCTGCACAACGATTTCTTCGAAGAGATCGCCAAGATGCGGGCCGCGCGCCGGATATGGGCTCGGCACATGCGCGATCGTTTCGGAGCCAAGAACCCGCGCAGCTGGAAGATGCGGTTCCATTGCCAGACCGCGGGAGTCACGCTCACGGCGCAGCAACCGCACAACAACATCGTGGAATCGGTCCGCATCGCCCTGCGGACGCAGCAGGTCCTGGCCTACGAGACGGGCATCCCCAACACCACGGATCCCCTGGCCGGTTCCTACTACGTCGAAGCGCTCACCGACGAAATGGAACGCGAGGCCGAGAGCATTTTCGCAGAGATCGATGCCCAGGGCGGGGTCACCGCCGCCATTGAGAAAGGCTGGCTCCAGCGGCAGATCGCCCAATCGGCGTCGCGGTTCCAGCGCGACGTCGAAGACGGCCGGCGTCTCATCGTCGGCGTCAACGTTTTCACAGAGCACGAAGAGCCGGACGTCGAAATCCTCAGCATCGGTGATGAGGCCGACCGGGTGCAGCGGGAGCGTCTGGCGGCTGTGCGAGCAAGCCGCGACGATGCTCTGGTGGAAACGCGCCTGACCGCGCTCAAGTCGGCCGCGGTCGCCGAGCAGAACATCATGCCCGCCATGCTGGACTGCGCCCGTGCCTACTGCACGCTATACGAAATCCGACACTGCCTCGAGGAGGTCTACGGCGCTTATCGCGAACCGGTCTTCTTTTAGCACACCACCAGTCCTTATGTCACCTGCTGAACCACGGACAGTCCAAGATGGCAAATGCAACCATGATCAGAGACGGGGTCCAACCCCAGCTCGAGCGTCTAAATAACTTTCGCGCCGGACGGAACCGCGTAGTCACCTGTTACCTGAAGCTCGAACCACGCGACCGCACCCGCGGCAAGTATCTCATAAAGGTCAAGAACCGGATCAAGACGGTCAGCGAGGCGCTCGACGAGTCCGATTTGTCCCGCGCGGTGCGGGAGGCGGTGCGGGCCGACCTCGCCCGGCTGGACGATTTTCTCCAGCGTCCCGGTAATCTTCCTGCAACGAGAGGGCTGGCCGTCTTCCTGTGCGGACCACTGGACCTGTTCGAGGTTGTGCCGCTGCCCCAGGTGTACCGGTCGCGGGTGGTGGTGGACCGCCATCCGCTGATCCGCGAACTGGCGGCCGTCGAGGACGAGTTCGGCCGGCTATTGACGGTGGTCGCCGACCGGAGCGTGGCCCGTCTGTTCGAAGTCACCGCCTTCGACGTCAATGAACTGAGCACCTTCAAGGCCGGCAGCGCCCGAACCAAACGGTTCAGCAGTCAGTCAGGTCTCCTGGGCGAACACAACTACAACAACCGCATCCGCCAGGAAAAGGCCCGTCACTACGAGACGATCGCCCAGGCGTT
>JBDHMR010000434.1:0-2505 GCA_039656035.1 Gemmatimonadota bacterium | reverse complement strand
GCTGCCTGCCGGGAGGTCGCCCCCGCGAAACTCGCTCAGGACCTCCAGCGACTCCAGCCGGGTTCCGCGAGTGGCCCGGATGGCCGTCTCCACGGCCTGGGCCGTGGCGCCCGGGTGCAGCACCAATGACACATCGCGGGTCGAGGCCGGGGTTTCCGGGAGCTCCTGGTAGCGCCGCACTGCCCTTTCGGCGGGATCGAGGGACACCTCGAAGCCATACACCGGGGCCGCCCACGGCGGGGCGTCGGCGTCAATCCGCTGCGTCAGGCCCACCACCGAGCCGCTAGCCGACACGGCAACCCATGATCCCCCTTCAACTTGTACTGTTGCCGCCGGATGCGCCAGGGCAACGGCCCGCTGGAACAGGGCCGCCACATCCCACCGGTCGCAGTCCCCGTTGGCCCCGGTATCGGTCCAGTGCCGCGGGTGCCTGCCGCCGCTGATTACCCCGGCTACGTGGATCTCCTCCTCGGGGCGCTCCCCGGAACCCGCCATCCGGAAAACGGTCCCCACCTCGAACAGCCGCACGTCGCGGACGCCCTGGGCCCAGTTGCGTTCCACCTGCCGCACCAGGCCCGGGAGCAGCCGCAACCGGAGGAAGGCCTCCTCAGCCGACAGAGGATTGAGCACCGGGACGCTCTCCGGGCCATCGCCCTCGTGCATCGGCATGGTCACCACTTCGTAAAGGCCTTCGGCGGACAGCCCTCGGCGGACGGCACGGGCTGCCACATCGCTGGGGGCGTCCGGGAGGGTCCCTACCCTGAAGGGCTGCAGCTCCGAGGAGAAGGTCTCGTACCCGTGCATCCGGGCGATCTCCTCCACCAGGTCTATTTCCTCGCGCAGATCCGGCCTCCAGCCAGGCACGTCCACCGCCATGCGGCCGTCGTCGGGCTTGGACACGACCGTGGCGCCGATGGCCACCAGATACTGCTCCAGCGACTGCCAGGGGATTTCTTCCCCCAGTACCTGCGTGACCCGTTCAGGGCGAAGGAAAATCCGGGGCGGATTGGTCGGCTCGGGCCAGACGTCGACCGGGTCGCCGTCGAGCGTGCCGCCGGCCGTGGCCAGGATGATTTCCAGACAGCGGCGCAGCGCGTCGGGCGCGGCCCAACGATCGACACCGCGCTCGAACCGGAAGCTGGCGTCGGTGCTGAGCCCCAGGGTGGAGCGGGTGCGTCGTATCCGGGATGGCTGGAAACTGGCGCACTCGAGGAAGATGTCACTGGTTCCGTCGCGCACTTCGGTCGTCTCGCCACCCATGACGCCGCCGATGCCGATGACGCCACCCTCGTCGGCGATGACCGTCATGTCATCATCGACCGTTCGTTTCTTGCCGTCGAGGGTAAGACACGTCTCCCCGTTGACCCCGCGCCGGGCGATCACCGCCGGCCCCCGCAGGGTGGCGAGGTCGTAGGCGTGGGTCGGCTGACCCAATTCCAGCAGTACGTAGTTGGTGGCGTCTACGATGTTATTGATGGACCGGGTCCCCACCGCCTCGAGCCTCCTCCTGAGCCACTCGGGCGACGGCCCCACGGTCACGCCCCGGATGACCGCGCCGAGAAAACGGGGGCAGCCTTCCGGATCCTCGATGGCCACTCGCACACCGCCGGTGGTGCCTTCGGCCCCATCGGCCCTGACCGGCGCCGGCACCGATGGGTAATCACCCTCGATAGCCGGCAAGCGAAACTGGACGCCGAACCCCGCGGCCAACTCACGGGCAACTCCCTTGTGTCCCAGGAGGTCTGGCCGGTTGGGCGTGACGTCGACCTCGAGGCACTCATCATCCAAGCCGAGCGCCTTCAGAAAACTGGTACCCGGATCGGCATCGGTGGCCAGTTCCATGATGCCGCTGTGGTCCTCTCCCAGCTCCAGCTCGCTGGCGGAACACAGCATCCCAAACGACGTCTGCCCCCGGATTTTCCGCTTCTCGATGGTAAAGCCACCAGGCATGGCCGTACCAACTCTGGCAAACGGGTAGCGCTTCCCGGCCTCGACATTGGGCGCTCCACAGACCACCACGTGTTCGTCCTTGCCGTCGAATACCGTACACACGCTCAGCCGATCAGCATCGGGGTGAGGCTTGGTATCCTTCACCAATCCCACGACCAAGTCGGACAGTGCAGCATGCCCCTGCTCCACCGAATCCACGGGCGCGCCGAGCATGGCCAAACGCTCAGTGAGGTCGTGAGCGTCAAGCGGTTGCCTGAGGAAGGCTTCTAGCCATTTACGGGATATGTTCATTATCAGCTATCAGCGATCAGATTTCTGCTATCAGTAGTTGGTTACCAGCACCGTTACGAACTTTTCCTACGCCCTACGCCCAACGCCCTACGCCCTCATCCTACGCACAACGCACGACGCACAACGCACCCTCACACTCCCTATTCCCCGAATTGTGACAAAAACCTCATATCCCCTTCAAACAACATCCTGATATCCGGAATCCCATACCTCAGCATGGCGATCCGATGGGGACCCATGCCGAAGGCGAAGCCGGTGTAGCGT
>JBDHMR010000433.1:0-2507 GCA_039656035.1 Gemmatimonadota bacterium | reverse complement strand
CCGATCTACGGACCGAGCGGCCCAATCCCAGGCTCAAGCGTGACCAACACTCTGTCGGAGGATTCGTTCCAGTTGATGTTCTCCTACGGGTCGCGGGGGCAGATCTAGTAGGTGCGTTGTGCGTGGTGCGTAGTAAGTGGTGAATTGTGAATAGACTGGAGTCAGAGGTCAGGGCAACTGGCCTCTGGCTCTTTGTCTAGTAGGACTGGCCCACAATCAAGAAGCGCACGGCATTATCTTTCCAGTACACCCCCCTCAACACATCAGACTGGGAGATCGAGGCTTGCGCCTGAAAGCTGGAGACGTCGTCGCGGGTCTCAGCGTGGCGTCGGTCCTGATTCCGCAGGCGGTGGCTTATGCGGCTCTGGCCGGCATGCCGCCGCAGCATGGACTTTATGCCGCGGCGCTTCCGCCCCTGGCCGCAGCGGTCTTCGCGTCGTCCCGCTATCTGCAAACGGGTCCCGTGGCGATCACCAGCCTGCTTACCTTCGGCGCACTAGCCGCGTTGGCCGTCCCCGAAAGCACCAACTACGTGGCGTTGGCCGCTCTGTTGGCGGTTTTGGTGGGTGTGCTGCGCGTGGCACTGGGGCTGCTGCGCGGGGGATGGGTCGCCTACCTGATGTCTCAGCCGGTGATGACCGGCTTCACCACTGCCGCCGCCATCCTGATCATCTCGTCCCAGCTGCCGACCGCCTTGGGCACCGTGCCTCCCGAAGGATCGCTGGTTAGCCGGGCGGTTTGGTCACTCAGGCATGTCGAGGCATGGGAACCAGCGTCGGTCGTGCTTGCCCTCCTTACCGGAGGGCTCATCCTGGGTGGTCGCAGACTCCACCGTCTGTTCCCCGGCGTGTTGGTAGCCGTCGCGCTGGGCATTCTCTTCAGCGTGTTGTCGGGATACCCGGGAGCCACCGTGGGGCACCTGCCGGCCGGTCTCCCGCCCATTTCGATCGACCTCCCCTGGGGCAACGTTTCCATGCTCCTCTTGCCCGCCGCCATCATCGCGCTGGTGGGCTTCGCCGAGCCGGCGGCCATCTCGCGGATCTTTGCGGCTCAGGACCGCGAGCGCTGGAATCCCAGCCGCGAGTTCGTGGCCCAGGGAGTGGCCAACCTGGCGTCGGGACTGTCGGGTGGTTTTCCCGTCGGGGGGTCGTTCTCACGCAGCTCGATCAACCGATTGGCCGGCGCACGGACGCGGTGGAGCGGCGCGGTGACCGGCCTGGTGCTGTTGATGTTCCTCCCGTTCGCCTACGTGCTGTCGCCACTGCCACGCGCCATTCTCGGGGCCATCGTCATTACGGCGGTGTTCCAACTGATCGCCATTCCCACGATGGTGCGGCTGGTGCGGAGCTCGCGGCCGCAGGCTCTGGTTGCCTGGAGCACGGCCATAGCCACCCTGTGGCTGGCGCCACACATCGAGTGGGCCGTGGTATTCGGCGTCGGACTCGCCACGCTGGTCCACCTGTGGCGGGAATTGTCCGTCGAGGTGCGGGCAAACTACGCTGACGGGACGCTACGACTGGAGCCGATCGGCGTGCTGTTCTTCGCCACTGCCCCGGGCCTCGAGGACGCCCTGCTCAGCCAACTAGCCTCTCACCCCGACGCCAACCAGCTCACCCTCGACCTCGGCAAGCTCGGCCGAGTCGACTACACCGGCGCGCTGGCGGTCAAGACCGTCATGGAAGAAGCGAAACAGGCGGGCTTGATCGTTGTCATCAGCGGGGTGCCGCCGCAGGCGCGGCGGATTATGACTGAGGTGTTGGGGGAGGAAGCGCTTAGTCACGGACGGTAGGGCGCCCTACTGCCTTACTGCCTTCTCAATCTCCACCGCCTCCACCGGCACATCCGAATGCCCGCCACTGTTACCAGTCGCTACGGCGGCGATTTTGTCGACTACGTCCATGCCATCACTGACGCGGGCGAAGACCGCGTAGCCGAAATCAGAGCCGTGGTCCAGGAAAGTGTTGTCCTTGAGGTTGATGAAGAACTGGCTGGTGGCGCTGTTGATATCGGACGTCCGGGCCATCGCCAGCGTGCCGCGCTCGTTCTTGAGACCGTTGTCGGCTTCGTTCTTGATGGGGTCGCGGGTGTCTTTCTGGTTCATGCTGGCGTCGAACCCGCCGCCCTGAATCATGAAATTGGGGATGACCCGGTGGAAGATGGTGCCGTCGAAGTGGCCGGCGTCGACATAGGCCAAGAAATTCTCTACCGAAACCGGAGCCTCGTCGGTAAACAGCTCGATAGTGATGTCGCCGTGGGACGTGGTAATCGTGATCATGGAAGATTCATCTCGGGTTGTTAGTGGATGGCGATCTGCCGCTAGCGAAACGCCGCAATATCGTTCAACGGTTTGCGTTCGAGATCGGGCACCTGCGCGCCCGCCGCCGGGTAGCCGACGACCAGTAACAGGAATGGACGCTCGTTCTTCGGGCGGCCGAGTAGCTGGTTGAGAAACCCCATGGGACTCGGCGTGTGTGTCAGGGTAGCCAATCCCGCGTGGTGCAGCGCGG
>JBDHMR010000432.1:0-2509 GCA_039656035.1 Gemmatimonadota bacterium | reverse complement strand
GTCTTGCGTCGAGAAGATGTTGCATGAGACCCAGCGCACGTCGGCCCCGAGGTCGGTCAACGTCTCGATGAGCACCGCGGTTTGCACCGTCATGTGCAGCGAACCCATGATCTTGGCCCCGGCCAACGGGGACTGGCCGCGGTACTCTTCCCGCAGCGCCATCAAGCCGGGCATTTCCTGCTCGGCGAGGTTGATTTCCTTCCGGCCGTACTCGGCCTCGCCGAGGTCGGCCACCTTGTAAGGATCCCGGTCGGCCTGCCTGGCGGCGGCGAAGGGATGCAAATCTGAAGCGACAGTGCCCACGTGTTGACTCCTTCAGGATGAGGTTTGACCCACCGGCGGTGAGTCTGCGGCAAACGCATGGGCGCCTGACTCGGCCCCCGGATCGGATGTACTTGAAGGGCACACGGCCGTTGCTGCGAACAGCACCGGGCCGGTTGCCGATGGCTCGGCCGGCAGCGCTCGATACGACCGCGGCTCGAATCCCTCTTCCGTCAGCCAGGCCGACAGGTCTTGTTCGGAGAACCCCTGCCAGGCGTGGCCCATGTCTTTGCGGTACTGCTCGCGGTCATGCGGCATCATGTCGACCACCAACAGCCGGCCTCCCGGTCGCAGAGCGCGGCGCGCTTGGGCAATTACCCGATCAGGCTCGATGATGTGGTGCAGGACGAGGAACAGGATGGCCACGTCGAGCTGGTTGTCATCGATGGGCAGATCCTCGAGCTCGCCTTGCCGGATTTCGACATTGTCGAACTGTGACAACCTTACTTCGGCTGTCTCCAGCATGGCGGCGGAATCGTCCACCGCAATGACCTGGTGAACGAATGGGGCAATGCTCGCCGCGATCTGTCCCGTGCCGCAACCGAGGTCACCCACTACCCAGCTATCGTCCATCAGAGCGAGCAGCCCCGTCAGCTCGGCATGGGTTCCGAATAATTCGCGTCTGAGGGCATCCCACTCACCAGCGGAACTCGAGAAGAACGCCTTGGAAGTGGTTCGCCGTGCCGTCAGAACACTGCGCATCCTCTCCTGATCGTGGGCCGCGGCGATGAGCGTCTGTACGTCCGCCCTGATGGCTTGCCACAGCCGGGCGGCCGTCGGGTGTAGTCGATCCTGGTCCACCGAGTACCAGCGACTGGTCCCCTGCACACGCGACACGACCCAGCCGGCCGTGCCCAGAATCTTGAGATGACGGCTGACGGTCGACTGTGGTTGCTGCAGTACGGCCTGAAGTTCAGACACCGTGAGCTCTTGCTCCTCCAACAAGAGGAGCAATCGGCTGCGGGTGACGTCGGCTAGGGCGTCCATGCTGTCGAGAACATGGTTGGCTTGAGCTGTATTATTCATCAGTATATCCGCATATAATGTTGGTACATTGCACTGATTCGTCAACCCCCGGCCCGGGATCGGCCACCTTGCCCCTGGGTTGGCATGGTGCTATCCCTATACCCCTGAATCAGTTGACGTTTCTTGACGCCCGCAGGGGCGGAGCCGGCCTACACGGCCGATAGCCCGTACTGGGAGTGGATCCATGGCCCAGGAGTACAGCTTCCTCGAGCAGGTGAACCACGCCTTCGACAGGGCGGCAGCGTTGACCGAACACGATCCAACGGTGCTCACGACGATCAAGGCCGTGAACAGCGTGTACCACATGCAGTTTCCCATCCTGCGTGACGATGGTTCGATCGAGGTGATCCACGCGTGGCGGGCGGAGCACAGCCACCACAAGCAGCCGACCAAGGGTGGCATCCGTTACAGCATGGCTGTCAACGAGGATGAGGTCATGGCGTTGGCGGCGCTGATGACCTACAAGTGCGCCATCGTGGACGTTCCGTTCGGCGGGGCCAAAGGCGGCATCAGGATCGCCCGGCACAAGTATTCCGAAGCTGAGTTGGAGCGGATCACCCGGCGCTACACGTTCGAGTTGGTGAAGAAGAACTTCATTGGCCCTGGCATCGACGTACCGGCGCCGGATTTTGGCACCGGCGCAAAAGAGATGGCCTGGATCGTCGACACCTATACTTCGCTGTCGAATGGTGAACTGAACGCCTTGGCGTGCGTCACGGCCAAGCCCATCAGTCAGGGCGGCATTCGGGGACGGACCGAGGCTACCGGCCGCGGTGTGTTCTTCGGTCTCCGCGAGGCGTGTGACAACCCCGGGGACATGAAGCGGCTGGGGTTGTCCTTGGGACTCGCGGGGAAGCGGGTGGTGGTGCAAGGGCTGGGAAACGTGGGGTACCACGCGGCCAAGTTTCTGCAGGAGGGTGGCGCGGTGATCGTGGGTGTGGCTGAATACGAGGGAGCCATCCACAATCCCAAGGGTCTCGACGTCGATGCCGTGGTGGAACATCGGCGGGCCACCGAGTCGATCGTGGATTTTCCGGGGGCGGAGAACGTCGAGTCGAGCGCCGCGCTGGAACTCGAGTGTGACATTCTGGTGCCGGCGGCTCTCGAAAACCAGATTACCGAGGAGAACGCTCCGCGGATAAGGGCCAAGATCATCGGGGAG
>JBDHMR010000431.1:0-2510 GCA_039656035.1 Gemmatimonadota bacterium | reverse complement strand
AGTCATGCCCAGGAGTATGGCAGCCGGGGTGCTGAACCATGGACCCCGATTCTCGCCTGAAGGACCATTTTCTTGCGGTCTGGCGGACCGATTTTTGCTGGATTATGGTTGGCACACCCACACAGGATCTGTGCCCCCAGACCGACTCGCGCGGTGTCCCCCTTGAAACAGGCGTAGTATTCTGGCCATGTTAGTGGGGGCCCACGCCATTTCTCCAACCCGGCAGGGAACCGCTTGCTGAGCAAAGACCCTCACGTCCTGTTCGACTCCTACAAAGAACCGCCCGAGGTACCGGGGCATCGCTCGTTCCTGCGACGCGCGCGGCAGCAGCGCGAGCACCGGTGTGAGGTCGATTCCCAGCTGGCCCTGGCGGCTTTTCTGGTGGCGAGCTTGGTCGATCGGATGCATCGGGCCGCGCGGGACCGCGACGACGCCGAAGGGTACCGCTGGCAGCTGCGCAGCACCCGGCATTTTGTCCAGGAACTTCCCGAGAATCACGCAGAACGCGCGCATTTGGGGGCACTGATCGATGCCATGGATCAGGCGCTCCCCCCGAAACACACCGCGGTGCGGATGAGCCTGGTCTCCTATGCCTACTTCTTGAACCAGGAGGCCCGTCTGGAGGAAGCTCTGGACATCCTTGAGCTCGCCGCCAGGACCCACGACGGTGGCTGCCCGGCCGAGGAGTACGCCTCCATCGCCATGTTTGTCGGCCGGGTCAACCGGCGGCTGGCACGCTTTCCCGCGGCCGAGAGAGCCTACCGGGAGGCGCAGAGCACGGCCGAGGCCATCGGCGACCACCGGACGGCCCTGTTTTCCCAGCTAGGCATGGCCAACCTGCACCGCACGACGGGCGACCTGGCTCGGTCCCAGGAGCTGGTAGAGGGAGTGCTGGCCCGGTGTCGCTCGCCCAAGCTGGCCGACGTACGTTCGGCGGCCTACAGCGATCTCTCGGCGGTGTTCGAGAGACAGGGGCGCCGGATCGAGGCCGTTGCCGTGGAATACCAGTCTTTCGTGCTCGCGGTGGACGACGCCTCTCGCTGGCGGACCCTGGCCAACCTCGGTGCTTCTCTGGTCGGCATAGGCGAGTACGATGCGGCCAGATGTGCCCTACAGGTGGTGGCGGCGCGGTCCCAGGTGTTCGACAGCCGGACCAATGCCGTAATCGAGTTGCTGGGCCTCGCCTCGGCTGTGGGAGATGAACTGGGATTCCGTCGCTACTTGAGAGAGGCGGAAGGACGGGTGGACGCCATGCCGCCGAGCATGGCCGTCGATTTTCATTATCAGGCAGGTGTCGGCATGGCTCGCTTCGGCCACCTGAACCGCGCCCGGACACTGCTCACCACGGCGTTGGGGCTTGCCGAGGAACACCAGCTGAATACCTGGTATTTCAAAGTGGATCGGGTCATTGACGGGTTGGTGGCGTGTGCCGATATGGATCCAGGCCCCGTCATGGTGGATTCCCAGCGGGACTCGTCGGCCCTCCGCGAAGTCACTAGCGGTCTGCGAGCATTTGCCACCGCCAACGTCTAGCCGTAGAATCATGGGATGAGCTGCTGCGTCGGCAGCCTCGCTGGAAAGATGGTGCCCATGCTGGTTCTCACTGCTGTTCCCGAAGCCCAATTGCTCAAGCTGCGATCAGCGGCTTCGGCGTCGTTCACCCTGGAACCTGTCGAGAATGGGTCCGGGATGCTCGAGGCGATCCGGTTGCGCCGGGTCGAGCTAGTGGTGGTAGACCCCAGGGATGGCCCCGGCATCGGCATACGGGAAATCGAGCGCCTGCGGCAGATGTTCCCATCGCTATCGCTACTCATCTACACGGCCCTCACGCCCGAGACCGCCGAGTTGTTGTTGGCGCTCGGCCGCGTCGGCATTCGGCGCGCCATCTTCTCCCGATTCGACGACGCGCCGGCGTCGTTGCGCAAAGCGCTCCAGAGCGAGGCGGAGCACACGGTGTTCAGCAAGGTGGCCCGTTCGCTCTCCGATGTGTTCGAGGTGCTGCCGGATCAACTGCGCGCTGCGCTGGAAGCGACGCTCACGTCTCCCATGGAGGCTCCCACAGTCACCCTCATGGCGGAGCGGGCCCAGTTGGGCCGCCGGACGTGCGAGCGCCTGTTTGCCCGCTCGGGTCTTCCATCGCCGCGGATGGTGCTGATCGTGGCCCGGTTGTTGTACGCCCATCGGCTGCTGCTCGACCCCGGGCATACCGTGGACAACGTCGCCACCAAGATCGGCTACAGTCAGGCGCGCACCATGCAGGCTCATCTCCGGGAGGTGTTCGGCTTGACGGCGGGCGAGATGCGCTTGTCTCTCACCCCCGATGACGCGCTGCACATCGTCAAGGCTCGTTACTTCAACGGTCTGCAACGACAGGCTGCCTCGTGACAGCGCGCATTCTGATCGTAGACGACGATCCCGATATTCTCCGGACCCTCACCCGCGGTCTCGAGCGGCGACACTACCATGTGGTATGCGCCGCCCAGGCCGACAGCGCGTATACCATTCTGGAG
>JBDHMR010000430.1:0-2511 GCA_039656035.1 Gemmatimonadota bacterium | reverse complement strand
CTCGTCCACAGAGACATCGCCGTAACGGTCGTCGGGGTGGGCCTTGCTGACGCGGACGGCCTGGTGCCAGCAGTGTTGGCCTGAAATCGGATCTGGATGGACCGGAAACGTGAGGTTTTGATGCACGCCGACATCGGTCCACCAAATACGGCTGGAATCCGGATCGTCCGACTTGTAGGGGCCGGCTCCATTGGTGCGACCCAGGCGCCAGTTGGATCCGTGGTGTTCGAGGTTGGCCGTGGCGGTCCCCGAGCCTTGCTGTGAGTCGTGAAGCTTCCAGCGTCCCATGTGGTGGCTGCAGGCAACTACGGCGGGCCGGATGCCTTCGGTCACCCATGCTTTCACCACGAAGTGACCTATCTCGGTTTCGACCCTGACGAGGTCACCGGTGCGTACTCCGATGCCGGCGGCGTCGACCGGGTTGACCCACAGGGGGTTGCTGTGGGCAATTTCGTTCAGCCACTTGGCGTTGGCGCTACGCGTGTGGATGTGGACCGGCAAGCGGAAGGTTGAGATCAACACCACTTGATCCCGATCGAGACGCTCGCGGTGGATGTGGCTCTTGATGTACGTCGGCAGGGCGTATTCGGGCCAGCCCCACTCGGCGAGGGTCGAAGAATAGAACTCGAGCTTGCCGCTGGGTGTGGGGAAACCACGCAGGATCTTGCCATCCACGTTCACACCCGCCGGCCGGCGCCCTTCATCATCCCCTTCGGGACCGGCATGCGGGGCAATGTTGGTGGTGGCAGGCTTGGGAGTCCTGGTAAACACGCGTCCCAGCGAGTTTTCGTGTACGTCCTCCAATTCGGCCTCGGGAACGGCTCTCTCGTAGACCGGGTCCATGTCTGACTGAATTTCGAACGCCCCATAACGTCGCATGTATTCGAGAGGCGTGAGCTTTTCGTCCGCAGCGGCACCGGTCAATCCGGGCACCGAGTTTTCGAACGCGTAGGCGTAGTATTCGTCGACGCCGAGCTTGGTACCCGGCTCATTCCGTGATTCGACGTACTGGCGGATGCCGAGTTCTCCATCCGGATCGATACGCCAGGTGAGATCGATCCAGAATTCGTTCTCTTCCCAAACCTCACCCGGATTCACTTCGCGGGTATCGCTGACGGGCTGGCCCAGTCTCTCGCGCATGGCACGCAGTACCGGCTGGCGAAAACCGATCCACTGTCCGTTGTACGTTTCGTAGGAAGTGAGATCGTGACGTTCGGGGCCGTGTCCCATCGGCAATACGTAGTCGGCGAAATAGGCGGACTCGTTCCACGTAGGAGTCAGCGCAACGTGCAGCCCAATGAGCGATTCGTCGGACAGCACTTCGATCCAGGAAAATCCATCGGGATTGGTCCACACCGGGTTGTAGACCCGGGTGAAATACACGTCGAGGGTGCCACGCCCTTCCTTCAGAAAGTGTGGCAGCAGGAAAGACAGCTCGTTCATGGCCAAGGGATATTCCATCGGCCAGGTCAACGAATTCCATACCTTGGGATGCGGCGGGGTATGGATAGGCTTGGGAACGAACTTGTTCCAGGCATTGGGAGAGGTGCCGCCCTCGGTTGCCACTGCACCTGTCAGAGCGTTGAGCAGAAACAGCGTCCGGGCCACTTGCCACCCACCTTCGTTCCCCGCCCCGGCGCTGCGCCAATTGTGGGTGGCCAGCCGGGTGCCGGCAGTGGCTACCATATCGGCGATGTCCCGCAAGACCGCCTCGTCTGTCCCTGACTCCGCCGCCGCGAACTCGAAGGTGTATTCGGCGTAAATCTCCTTCAGCACTTTTTCGAAGTTCTCGAACGTCGCTTCGAGATCAGGGTGCTCGGCGGCCAGATACTCTTGCCAATTCCACCACCGGCGGACGAACTCCCGGTTGTACCGGCCGCGCTGGATCAGGTCGTTGGCCAGGGCCAGGACGATGGCCGCTTCCGACCCGGGATACGGCGCCACCCAGTGATCGGCGTGGGTGGCGGTGTTGGACAAGCGGGTGTCGAACACGACGAGTTTGGCCCCGTCCTGCTTGGCTTCCATGATGCGCTGGGCGTGGGGATTGAAATAGTGCCCCGTTTCCAGGTGGGCCGAAATCAGCAACACCACCTTGGCGTTGGCAAAGTCGGGGCTGGGCCGGTCGATGCCGGTCCAGAACTGATACCCGGCCCGGGCGTTAGACGAACACACATTGGTGTGAGAGTTGTGGCCGTCCACTCCCCAGGCGGCGAGAATTCGTTCGGTGTAACCGTCCTCACCGGGACGGCCCACGTGGTACATCACCTCGTTGTGCCGCTGCTCCTGCACCGCCAGCCGGATCCGGCCGGCGATGTCATCCAGCGCCTCATCCCACGTCACCTGCTGCCACTTCCCTTCACCCCGCTCGCCGACGCGCTTGAGCGGATGGAGAATGCGATCCGGATCGGTAATCTGAGTCAAAGTCGCCGGACCCTTGGCGCAATTGCGTCCGCGGGACCCGGGATGCTCGGGATTACCCTCGAACTTGCGAATCTGCAGCGTGTCACGGTC
>JBDHMR010000429.1:0-2512 GCA_039656035.1 Gemmatimonadota bacterium | reverse complement strand
ATGACGAGAGGAAACGTCTATTCTCAGTATACAGCTTTCGAGTGCGCCAACAAGCCCATCCCAACCGCCGTGCGAGCAAGCGAGTGGAGTTGCCCCTTTTCTGTGGACAGTTTCTGGTTTGAGACTCAAGCCGCAGAATCGTGTCTCCTTTCGTAGTTGAGCGGGGACAGGTGACCGAGGGCCGAGTGCCTCCGGTGCGGGTTGTACCAGGCCTCGATGAAGTCGAACACGGCCATCTTCGCCTCGGCCTGGTTGCGGAACTTCTTTCGCTCGAGCAGCTCGCATTCGAGCGTCGCGAAGAAGCTCTCACACATCGCGTTGTCGTAGGCGTCGCCGACCGAGCCCATCGACGGTCTGACGCCCGCTTGCTTGCACCTCAGCCCGAAGGCGATCGAGGTGTACTGCGTCCCCTGGTCCGAGTGGTGGATGACCGAGTCGGGATTCCGTTGCCACAGGGCCATGTTCAAGGCCTGGAGCACGAGCGTGGTCCTCAGGTGCGATTCCATCGACCAGCCCACGACTCGACGACTGCAGGCATCCACGACCACGGCCAGGTACAGGAACCCGCTCCAGGTAGGAACATAGGTGATGTCGGCCACCCACAGCTGATCGGGCCGGTCCGCCGTAAAGTCCCGGTCCACCAGATCCGGCGCCGGACGGGCGTCCTTGTCCCTCTTCGTCGTACGCCACTTCTTCCTTCTGCTCGCGCCCTGCAGGCCGTTGAGCGCCATGAGCCGGGCGACCCGCTTGTGGTTCACACGCCAGCCTTCGTCCCTCAGCTCGGCGTACATCCGCGGACGTCCGTAGGTCTGCCGGCTGAACGCGTGGATCTCGCGCATGCGCTCCAGCAGACGCCGGTTCTTCCCCTCTCGCGCCGATGGCGGACGATCCCGCCACGCGTAGTAGCCGCTGGGGGAGACTCCCAGCACCCGGCATAACGTACGAATGGGATAGTCGGCCCGGTGCTCGCTCATGAATCGGTACGCTTCGAGGGTACCGTCCCGGTCTCCTGCGCGAACCAGACCGCGGCTTTTTTTAGGATCTCACGCTCGATCTTGAGCTGCTTGTTCTCCCGGCGAAGTCGCCTCAGCTCTTCCCGCTCCGCTGTCGTCTGGCCGTCTGTGCGGCGACCCTCATCGAGGTCGGTCTGCCTGACCCAGTTGTGGATCGTCTGCGCCGTGGGCTCGAACTCACGCGACAGTGACTCCGGCGAGCGGCCCGATCGGACCAACGCCACCATCTGCTCGCGGAACTCCGGCGGGTACGGCAATCTTGTTCCTGGCATCGTGGACTCCTCTCTCCCAAGAGATCGGGTGTCCACGGAACGGGGTCAACTCCACAAGGGCACACCCGTTGAAGCAGATGGTCCGTCCCGACCTAGGTACTTCACTCTCCCGATCCATGCGGGCCCGTTGTGCCGATATCCGGACTTGCGTTCGATGTACTTGAGCATGTCGGTCACCCTGCAAGATGACCAGTGAACAGCCCTCGGCGGCCCTTACCAAGACGCACCTGAGGTCAGGACTACGGGTCAGGCTGGGTCTGGGTGCTCGAGAGTGTATGCACGGGCGCCACAGGCCCGGGTCTCAGCCCTTCCACCACCGCGTTGAACCGGGGATCGTATGCCGCCTGTCGACTCTCCCAGTATTTCCGCCCTCCCGGCTGAGTGGCATACGCCGTCAGCATTTGGAGATTCGGCTCCCAGATTTCGAGCGGTACGACACCATCCAAGTAGTGCAGGTAGATATTCTCGAAGAGTTTGTAGAAGCTGAACATGACGTGCAGGTACCGGGCTCGGTCTTCGTCTCCCAGGCCTTCGAAGTCTCTGGCGCCACTCTGGAAGATCCACCCGGCCCTCGGGTCGGCCATGCAGACCAGATTCCACTCCTGAAGGGATTTGAACACCGAATCCCTTGTAGTGGTTTGGAGGGCTCTGGCCCCGGACCGGAGTTGAATGGAGACGTAGATCAAAGATACGACCACGGCGGCCGCGCCTACCACCTCACCGATGGCCCCGAAAGCATCCCAGTTCATAGTTCCTCCGTATCCGGATACACTTAGATGAGCCGGCACTGGCTTGACTGGACGAGCGTGTCTGCTGCCCCTGCACGCGTGTTAGACGGCTCTTCCGCGGTCCGGCAGCAGGCTGTCGGAACCGGAACTCAGCTCGTCAACCTCAGCTTCCGAGGCGGGTAGCGCTCTTCGCGCCAGCTTGATCGATGCGTAGCCCGTGCCCCCACCGAGGAAACCCGCCATCACGAGCGGCACGACCAGATCGCCCAGAAGAAGCACATCTAGACCTGGCGCCACTGCGAGCGATACAAGAGACAACAGAACCGCAATGAGACCGCCGCCGAGGGCGAACCTCCCGGGACTGAGCTCTTGAACTCCCTTATCTCGAAATGTGGCGGTTACGTACATCGAGAACGCACCGCCGGTTAGGAATCCTACCGCCGCCATCTGGGCACCGTAGGTGAGGGCGTTTGACCAGAAGAACTGGGCGTAGAGTCGA
>JBDHMR010000428.1:0-2526 GCA_039656035.1 Gemmatimonadota bacterium | reverse complement strand
CGAAGCGCAGGCAGAACACGACCGAGTGGTCGAGACCATGCTGAGGCTGGGGGTTTCCCAACCCCTTGAGAGGTTCGAACGTCAGTGGGCGGCTGCCAGCTAGTCGTAGTTGCGTTCCGCTACACGTCATCTAATAGCGCTGTCCTGGTCTTGGGCCCCATGGTATACTGTGGGGTCCTTTTGGTATAGCCGCAGCCGCCTCATACCGAGACAGAATCAATGCGTCCACTCCGCCCCGTCTCGCTCCTGCTCGTCGTTGGCACGTTGGCCACGATCTCGTGTCAGCCGGAATCCTCCTGCGTCGAGTGCGACACGCTGGTGATTGCGGCCATCGGTGAACCGAGCAGCCTGCTGCCACCGCTGGTCTTCGGCACCGTGGGCCGCGACATCACCGACCAGATTTTTGAGCGGCTGGCAGACCTTCCGGCCGATGGCAGCCCGATCGACCCCAACGCCTACGTGCCGGCGTTGGCCCAATCGTGGGAGCGAATCGACGACCGCCGTTGGCGGTTTCACTTGCGGCCGGATGTTTCCTGGCACGATGGCCAACCGTTCTCGGCGGAGGACGTCCGCTTCTCGTTCGAAGTGTTCGCCGACCCGGCCATCGACGCTCTGGCCCTGGCATCGGTTCAGGAGCTCGCTGTCGAAGTGGTCGACGACCACACGGTTGACATCGTGTTCCCCTCGGCCGGCACCGGACAGTTGTACGACGCCACATTTCACGTACGCATCATCCCCAGTCACATTTGGGGCGACCTGGCACGCGACCTGTGGGGTGCCGACACCGCCACCAGTAGAATCGTCGGGACGGGACCGTATCGGCTGGTGTCATGGCAACGGCCTACTAGGCTGCGCCTGGAAGCCAGCGGGTTGAACGGACACCAACCCGCCATCCCCAACCTGGTGTGGACCTTCCAGGACGATCCCGACGCCGCGGCCAACCTGGTGCTCAGTCACGAGGCCCAAGTCATGGAGGCCATGCCGCCGCCCAGAGTAGCGGAAGCGGAGGCCGATCCCGATTTGCAGGTGGTCCGGTATCCCTCGGCGGTCTACGGCTTCCTCGCCTTCAATATGGATGGCGCGTCCACCAATCAGGTATCACTGCAGGATCGGAACACTCGCCGCGCCCTGGCCATGGCCATCGATCGACAGGCCATGGCCCAGGTGGCGGCCGGACCGGGAACCATGGTACCCAAGGGTCCGATGTCGAGCCTTCTGTGGATCAACGATGACGCCATCAGGCAGTTGCCATTTGACACAGCGGGTACGCGCGAAGCATTGGAACAGGCAGGTTGGCAGCGGACGGGAGACTCTTGGCAGCGAGATGGGATGCCATTGGAGTTCGACATCCTGATCCCATCCACCAGCCGCGGTCGCGGACTGTTGGCCGAGGCGCTCCAGGAAGCCTGGCGGCAACAGGGAGTGCAAGTGAACATCACGGCCGTCGACTTCCCCATCTTCATCGAACGTCTCCGCGAACGGAACTTCGACAGCTACATCGGAGCGTTCCTTGACGAACCCAGCGCTCGCAGCCTGATCGACCAGTGGACCAGATCCGGCTGGGACGGCGGCAACGTCGGACATTACGCCAACCCGGTTTTCGATTCCCTGGTGACCGAGGCAACCACGACCACAGACGCCGTGAGCGCCAAGGCATCGTGGATCGAAGCCTTGAGCGTGTTGAACGAGGACGCCGCGGCGCTATTCCTCTTCAACCCCGTCAATGCAGCGGTCATCAACGGCGCCCTGAGGGACGCCACGATCAATCCTTACTCGTGGTTGGAAGACGTCGAAGGGTGGCGGTACCGATAGTGGCTAAGAGGGCTAAGACGGCTAAGAGGGCTAAGAGGGACTCACGGTCAGCTCCCTCTTAGCCCTCTTAGTCCTCTTTTCCCTCTTAGCCCTCATAGTGGAACCTTTCCCGCCCCTCTCCCGTTATCCCCCTATCCCCCCCATTTACGGAGACAGTCATGAAGAGGCACCTGGTGTTCGGCGCGATGCTCACTCTTACCCTGGCCGGCTGCGGTAGTGTCGATCCGGCTCTGGTTCAGCGTCCGGACGGTGTGGCGGCCTTCGAGGGCGACCCGATGGAGTTGGCCGAGGCCGGTGAGGCTCTGTGGAACGATGCCAGCCTGGGCACTGCGGGAGTCGCCTGCTCCAGTTGTCATGTCGGTGGCGCCCAGTTCAAGGATTCGTTCAAGCAGCCGTATCCCCACCAGGTCGCCATGGCCAAGAGCATGTCTGACCTCGAGTCGATCAACGGCGAGCAGATGGTACAGTTCTGTATGATCGTGCCCATGAAGGGAGAGCCCCTCCCGTGGGATTCACGAGAGCTGGCCGCCCTGGCCGCCTACGTCGAGGTCGAGCAACGCAACTTCGCCGCCCAGTAGCTGCCGGTGCCTCGCTGGAGTCCTGGCTATGGGCACCAGGGCGACGCATGCGTCGCCCCTACATTCAGATCCGCTGTGACGCCCCGGCTGACGGCCTGACCGTCGGGCCCGGACCGGCCCCGATAGCTCTACCGGC